>NZ_JBMDXJ010000389.1:0-3410 GCF_048594945.1 Pseudactinotalea sp.
CCGCCTGCACCACCGCAAGGACGTGACCTCACGCGCGGTCGCCGGTGGGCCCGAGGCGCCCGTGGCGCTCGCCTGGGCGATCGACCGCGAGGACGACCGCACCGAGGACCTCATCGGCATCGTCCGCGGCCGTACCGTCAACAGCTCCCGCGGCCGTGCTCAGCCCGCTTCGCCGCCTCGCCAGCCCGCAGGTCCTCAGGTCTCGAAGCCGACTCGCGGCCGCCGCCGCGGAGGTCCTCGTCGCCGCCGCCCCCGCTGAGGTTTCAACGCTCTTCCGGCAAGACGAGGGTTTCAACGCTCTTCCGGCAAGACGAAGGTTCAACGCTCTTCCGGCAGCAGCAGCCTTGCTACGCGCTGCCGGAACAGCGTTGAAAGGGTGCCTGTGCCGGAAGAGCGTTGAAAGCTAGAGGGCGGCGCGCCAAGCCTCTTCGCGGATCTCGGTCCCCAGGACGTCGATGGTGCGGACGAGGCCGGTGGGCGCGAGGCCGGCGCTCTCGAGGAACCCCGCGCGAGCGTCGTCACCAGCGACGACCCAGGTGCGTACGGCGGAGGCGTTCGTCTGCCGCAGGACGTCCGCGCACGCGGCGAGCAGTCGCGAGCCGTGGCCGTCGGAGCGGCGAGCAGGGGTGACCTCGAGGGCGACGATCTCGCCGGTGCCCTCTTCCTCAGGAGCCGGAGCCAACGCCGCGAACCCGACCACCACGGGACCGGCACACGCCGTGAACAACCGGTGCTTCGCCGTCGGCGGGGAAACGAGCGCCGAACGCCACGTCGCCTCGATGCTGGGCACGTCGAGCGCGTCGAGTGCCCCGGCCGGCCACAGCGTGGCGTACGAGTCCCGCCACGCGGAGACCTGGATCGCGGCCCACGCACGCGCATCGTCGGCGAGACCGGGGCGGACACTGACGTCAGCGGTCGGACCGTGGCTGTGACTCACCTGGCCACCCTACGAGGTTGCGGACCGAACACCGGCGGCGCGTGACCCCGTGAACCGGTAGCGTGGGGCGTCATGGTCCACCCGTCCCGCAGCTTCGGCTCGGTGTCGGTGGCGATGGTCACACCGATGCTTCGCGACGGCTCGGTCGACATCGCCAGCGCGCGCCGGCTTGCCACCCACCTCGTCGACTCCGGTTGCGACGCCCTCGTGCTGAACGGCACCACGGGCGAGTCGCCCACCACCCACACGCCGGAGAAGGACGAGTTGATCTCCGCCGTCGCCGACGAGGTCGGCGACCGAGCGATGATCATCGCCGGAGCCGGTTCCAACGACACCGCTCACGCGGTCCGCATCGCCGAGGCCGCCCACAAGGCGGGCGCCCACGGGCTGCTCGTCGTCAGCCCCTACTACAACCGACCCTCTCAGGAGGGGGTGTACCGGCACACCCTGTCGATCGTGGAGAGCACCCCGCTGCCGGTGATGCTCTACGACATCCCGGGTCGTACCGGCGTCGCTTTCGGCGACGAGACCCTCGACCGACTCGCCGAGCACCCGCTGGTGTTGGCCGTCAAGGACGCCACAGGCGACGTCGCCCAGGGATTCGACCGGATGCGACGCACTGGGCTGGAGTTCTACTCGGGCGACGACTCGCTCAACCTCGCCTGGCTGGTGCACGGCGCCTCCGGCGTGGTCTCCGTGGTGGGCCACCTCGTCGCAGGCTCCTACGTGGCCATGGTCGCCGCCGTCGACGACGGCGAGCTCGAGACCGCACGGGACATCTCCGCCACCCTCGCACCCGTCTGCGACGCCTTGATGGGCGGCGGGCAGGGCGCCGTCATGGCCAAGGCGGCACTCGCGCTGCAGGGCCACATCGATCACCCGACCGTGCGCTCGCCGCTGGTCGAAGCCAATGACGCCGAGCTGACCGACCTGCGCACCGCGCTGGTCCTGCACGGCCTTCTCGAGGACAACCACACATGAGCCACCCGCACCCCGATCTCGGCGCCCCGCCCCCGCTCGCGAAGGGCGGCCTGCGCGTCGTCCCGCTCGGAGGTTTGGGCGAGGTCGGCCGCAACATGACGGTCGTCGAGCACAACGGCCGCCTGTTGATCATCGACTGCGGCGTGCTGTTCCCGGAGGACCATCAGCCCGGTGTCGACCTGATCCTTCCTGACTTCAGCTACATCGCCGACCGGCTGAACAAGGTCGACGGCATCGTGCTCACCCACGGCCACGAGGACCACATCGGCGCGGTCCCGTACCTGCTGCGGATGCGGCCCGACATCCCGCTCGTGGGCTCCAAGCTCACGCTCGCGTTCATCGAGTCGAAGATGAAGGAGCACCGGATCACCCCGGTGCTGCGCGAGGTCAAGGAGGGCGAGCGGACCCAGGTCGGCTCGTTCGACTGCGAGTTCATCGCGGTCAACCACTCGATTCCCGATGCGCTCGCTGTCTTCGTGCGCACCCCGGCGGGCACCCTGCTGGCCACCGGCGACTTCAAGATGGACCAGCTGCCGCTTGACGGCCGCATCACCGACCTCCGCGCCTTCGCCCGGCTCGGCGAGGAGGGCGTGGACCTGTTCCTCGTCGACTCCACCAACGCTGAGGTGCCCGGTTTCACCGTCGCTGAGCGGGAGATCGGGCCGGTGCTGGACCGGGTGTTCGCGCAAGCCACGGGTCGCCTTGTGGTGGCCTCGTTCGCCTCGCACGTGCACCGTGTCCAGCAGGTTCTCGACGCCGCAGCCGCCCATGGCCGCCGCGTCGCCCTCGTAGGGCGGTCGATGGTCAAGAACATGACGATCGCCGAGAACCTCGGCTACCTGCACCCGCCGGAGGGCGTGCTGATCGACCTGAAGAAGGTCGACGACCTGCCCGACGACCGCGTGGTGCTCATGAGCACCGGCTCTCAGGGCGAGCCGATGGCCGTGCTCTCGCGGATCGCCAATCGCGACCACAAGGTCTCGGTGGGCCCCGGTGACACCGTGGTGCTCGCGTCCTCGCTCATCCCCGGAAACGAGAACGCGGTGTTTCGGGTGATCAACGGCCTGATGCGCCTCGGTGCGAAGGTCGTCCACCAGAGCAACGCACGTGTGCACGTCTCGGGTCATGCCTCGGCCGGCGAGCTCCTGTACTGCTACAACATCGTCAGGCCGCGCAACGTGATGCCGGTGCACGGCGAGGTTCGGCACCTGGTCGCCAACGGCGCGCTCGCGGTGCAGACCGGTGTGCCTGCCGAGCGGGTCGTGCTCGCCGAGGACGGCGTGGTCGTCGACCTCGTCGACGGCAAGGCACGGATCGTCGGCGCGGTGCCGTGCGGGTACGTCTACGTGGACGGATCCTCGGTCGGCGGCGTCACCGAGGCGGAGCTGAAGGATCGGCGCATCCTCTCCGAAGAGGGGTTCATCTCGATCTTCGCCGTGGTCGACTCGCAGAGCGGCAAGCTCGTCGCCGGGCCGCAGCTGCACGCGCGCGG
>NZ_JBMDXJ010000039.1:0-1531 GCF_048594945.1 Pseudactinotalea sp.
GCTGGCGCAACGGTCTCGTCGTCGAGATCGACGGCGCCGCGCACCGATGGGGACTTGCTGTCGCCGACGACAACCTGCGCGCCAACTCCGTGACCCTCGGCGAAGACATCGTGTTGAACATCGATCTCGTCGGCTGGAGGCTCGCACAGTCGAGCTACATGGACCAGGTATGTGCGGGCTACTGGCTACGCGAGGAGCGCGTTCGCGGATCCGCGTGGTCGAAGGCTGTGTGAGCCGTCAGCTGCCGCGCTCGCCTTCCCGGGCGGGAGGTATTCCGATGCCGCCCGATGGCTCTCGATAACCTCCGATCAGTGGCCGACCTTGTGATTGGAGCTGATCCGAGGCCCCCGGGCGGCCCTGGATCACCTCGAGCGGATGCGGCCGTCGTTGGGGAAGAGGGGAGGACGCTCGGTTGGTGGCAGGATGGGAGCCATCAAGAGCAGGCTCTTCACCAACGGCTCAGATCTGGCGCATCGACGCCTCCGCGGGCCGAGAACGGGATGACACTCGCATGACCACAGCACCTGTCACCGTGACCGTCACCGGCGCCGCTGGTCAGATCGGCTACGCGCTGCTGTTCCGGATCGCCTCCGGTCAGCTGCTCGGCCCGGACACCCCGGTCAAGCTGCGGTTGCTGGAGATCCCGCAGGCGGTCAAGGCGGCCGAGGGTACCGCGATGGAGCTCGACGACTGCGCCTTCCCGCTGCTGGCCGGCATCGACATCGCCGACAACCCGACGGCGGGCTTCGAGGGGACCAACATCGCGCTGCTGGTGGGCGCCCGCCCGCGCGGCCCGGGCATGGAGCGTGCTGACCTGCTCGAGGCCAACGGCGGCATCTTCAAGCCGCAGGGTGAGGCGATCAACGCCGGTGCCGCCGATGACGTCCGCGTGCTCGTGGTCGGCAACCCCGCGAACACCAACGCCCTCATCGCGCAGCAGCACGCGCCGGACGTCCCGGCCGAGCGCTTCACCGCGATGACCCGCCTCGACCACAACCGTGCGCTGTCGCAGCTGGCCGCCAAGACCGGCACCACCGTCAACGACATCACGCAGCTGACGATCTGGGGCAACCACTCCGCCAGTCAGTACCCGGACATCTTCCGCGCGACCGTCAACGGGAAGCCGGCGGCCGAGGTCGTGGGCGACCAGGACTGGCTGGAGAACACGTTCATCCCCACCGTCGCCAAGCGCGGCGCGGCGATCATCGAGGCCCGGGGCGCATCCTCGGCCGCCTCCGCTGCCAACGCCGCGGTCGACCACGTCCACGACTGGGTCAACGGCACCCCCGAGGGCGACTGGACCTCGGTCGCGCTGCCCTCCGACGGCTCCTACGGCGTGCCCGAGGGGCTCATCTCCTCCTTCCCCGCGCGCTCGGTGAACGGTGCGTGGGAGATCGTGCAGGGTCTTCAGATCGACGACTTCTCGCGAGGCCGCATCGATGCCTCCGTCGCCGAGCGCGGCGAGGAGCGCGACGCCGGCAAGGGCCTCGGCCTGATCTGAGCCGCGATTCAGGACAGGTCGACGCGCGGC
>NZ_JBMDXJ010000390.1:0-19111 GCF_048594945.1 Pseudactinotalea sp.
TTCGTCGCCGCCGGCGCTCGCGAGGCCCTCCTCGCCGAGCGGCGTACCAGCTTCGCCGACCGCTTCCTCGATCCCCTGCTCGCCGAGGCACGCGCGATCGGCCTCGCACCCACCGACGTCGCCGACCTCATCCGCGAACGCACCACCACCCCACCAGACCAAGGGACCAGATCATGACAGCAGTCATCGAGGTCGACCACCTCACCAAGCGGTACCGCGAGACGCTCGCGCTCGACGACGTCAGCGTGAACTTCGCCGAGAACACCATCACCGGCCTGCTCGGCCGCAACGGTGCCGGCAAGACCACGCTGATGTCGATCATCACCGCTCAGAACTTCGCCACCAGCGGCACCGTGAAGGTCTTCGGCAGCCAGCCCTACGAGAACGCCGGCGTGCTCTCGCGCATGTGCTTCGTGCGTGAGAGCCAGCAGTATCAGGACGAGTCCAAGCCGCACCACGCGTTCGCGGCAGCCCGGATGTTCTTCGCGAACTGGGATCAGCCGCTCGCCGAGTCGCTCATCGAGGAGTTCCGGCTTCCGATGAACCGGACGATCAAGAAACTCTCCCGGGGCCAGCTCTCGGCGGTCGGTGTGATCATCGGCATCGCTTCCCGGGCCGACATCACCTTCTTCGACGAGCCCTATCTCGGGCTCGACGCCGTGGCACGCCAAGTCTTCTACGACCGGCTGCTCGCCGACTACGCCGAGCACCCCCGGACCATCGTGCTGTCCAGCCACCTGATCGACGAGATCGCGCACCTCATCGAGGACGTCGTGGTCATCGACGACGGCCGCATCATCGTCGACACCGACGCCGAGAGCCTGCGCGGACGGGCCACCACGATCACCGGCGCACGATCCGCCGTCGAGGCGTTCACAGCCGGGCGCGAGGTGATCCACACCGACAGCCTCGGTCAGACGCTCGCCGCCACCGTGCTCGGCCCACTGAGCAAGAGCGACAGGCAGTCGCTCCGCCAGGCCGGCCTCGACACCGAGCCGGTGTCGCTGCAACAGCTCGTGGTGCGCATGACTCAGCACGCCCACCTCACCACGAACGGAGCAGCACGATGAGCCGTATCCTCGACGTCGTCCGCATGCACCTGCTCGTCAGGCTCACCTTCGTGACCCTGCCGCTGATCATCCTCGGTGGCGCCTTCGCGGTGACACTGACGATCTTCGCGTTGATCCCGAGCGATGGGATCAAGGTCGCCGGCGCCGGGCAGGCCCCGCTCTGGTACTTCCTGTCGGTGGGTGTGATGGCCCAGACGCGGACCTTCCCGTTCTCGCAGGCGATGAGCATCACCCGGCGGGAGTTCTTCCTCGGCACCATGCTGACCGGATTGCTGGCCAGTGCCACGCTCGCCGCTGTATTCGTGGTGCTGGGACTGATCGAGCGCGCCACCGGCGGATGGGGCATGAACGGCTGGATCTACTTCCTCGACGACTTCGGTGGCGGCAATGTCGCAGTCGCGTTCCTGGCCTATCTCGTCATCGCGATGCTGGCCTTCACCACCGGTCTGGCATTCGCCACGATCTACAAGCGCTTCCGCGTGCTCGGGCTGTGGGCCGCGATCGCGGCGGTCGTGATCGCACTGCTGGCCGCGGTGTTCGTCATCACGAGGACCGAGTCATGGCCCGCCGTCGGGGAGTTCCTCGGCGGCGCCGGACCGCTCACCCTCGCCGGACTCGGCGCGGTGCTCATCGCCGTCGTCGGGGTCTCGAACTACTTCGTGCTCCGCCGTACCCAGCCGTAGTTCCCACCACCGAACGCGCGGTTGCTGCCGCTCTCAGCTTCAGAGCGACAGCAACCGCGCGTTCAACGTGTGGGAGGGGCACCTACCGCGCGTTCGGCGGTGGACTTACAGGTCGGCGCCCTCGAGCAGCTCGGTCACGAGCGCGGCCACCGGCGAGCGCTCGGAGCGGGTGAGCGTGACGTGAGCAAACAACGGGTGACCCTTGAGGGCCTCGATGACCGCGGCGACGCCGTCGTGCCGGCCCACTGGCAGGTTGTCCCGCTGCGCGACGTCGTGCGTGAGCACCACACGCGAGTCCTGCCCGATCCGCGAGAGGACCGTGAGCAGCACGTTGCGCTCGAGCGACTGCGCCTCGTCCACGATCACGAACGCGTCGTGCAACGAGCGGCCCCGGATGTGCGTGAGCGGCAGCACCTCGAGCATGTTGCGGTCCATGACCTCCTCGACGACCTCGCGGGAGACCACGGCGCTCAGCGTGTCGAAGACGGCCTGCGCCCACGGGTTCATCTTCTCGGCCTCGGACCCGGGCAGGTAGCCGAGATCCTGGCCGCCGACCGCGTAGAGCGGACGGAACACCATGATCTTGCGGTGCTCGTTCCGCTCCAGCACGGCCTCCAAGCCGGCGCAGAGGGCGAGAGCGGACTTCCCCGTCCCGGCTCGCCCTCCCAGCGACACGATGCCGATCTCGTTGTCCAGCAGCAGGTCGATCGCGATCCGCTGCTCGGCGCTGCGGCCGTGCATCCCGAAGATGTCCCGATCGCCGCGCACGAGCTGCACCTGCTTGTCCGCGGTGACGCGGCCGAGTGCCGAGCCTCGCGGCGAGTGCAGCACGAGCCCCGTGTGGCACGGGAGGTCGCGCAGCGCGTCGGCTGCCGCGATGTCGACGATCGGGAGCCGCTCGTCGCTCCACAGCTGCGCCATCTCGTGCTCGGCGATCTCCGCCTCCGCCATCCCCTGCCAGCCGGAGTCGATCGCGAGCTGCGCCCGGTACTCCTCTGCCGGGAGCCCGACCGCCGATGCCTTCACCCGCATCGGGAGGTCCTTGCTCACCACGGTCACGGCGTGCCCCTCGGCGCGGAGGTTCGCCGCCACCGAGAGAATCCGGGTGTCGTTGTCGCCCAGCCGCAGACCCGAGGGGAGCACGCTCGGGTCGGAGTGGTTGAGCTCCACCCGGACCGTGCCACCGTTGACCCCCACCGGGACCGGGCGATCGAGGTGGCCGTGCTGCTGACGCATGTCGTCGAGCGACCGCAGCGCGCTGCGCGCGAAGTACCCGAGCTCCGGGTGGTGCCGCTTTGCCTCGAGCTCGGTGACCACGACCACGGGCAAGACCACGTCGTGCTCGGCGAACCGCATCAGTGCTTTGGGGTCAGAGAGCAGGACCGAGGTGTCGAGCACGAACGTGCGCCGTCCGTCAGGCGCATCCTCCGCACCTGACGTTCCCGTGATCGGGAGCTGTGACGTCTCGGACGCAACTGCAGGGTGCGGAGTGTTCAAGGACTGCTCCTATCCAGGTCGGCGGTCGCCGACACCGGCGAGCGCCGCAGGTGAGGCGGGTGGCAGCCCGTGGCCAGCTCGAGTGCTGTGCCCCGCATGTGAGCGATGCTCCACGCTGCCTCCCGACGAGTGACGTGTTGTCTCCCGATGCCCATCACGCTACGACTCCGAGCACGCCGAACCGCGCAGCGGCACGCCCGGAGATGAAGAGTTCACCTGGCCGCAACCTCCGCCCCTTCCGCTTTCAACGCTCTTCCGCCCCCACGGCACTCTCAACGCTCTTCCGGCGGTGACGTTTCGTCAGTGAAATCGGGGTTCGGGGGTCAGCGGCCGAGGCGGCGCTCCCTGGCGGCGTAGTCGCGTAGGGCACGGATGAAGTCGACCTTGCGGAAGGCGGGCCAGTAGGCCTCGCAGAAGTAGAACTCCGAGTGCACGCTCTGCCACAGCAGGAAGCCGCCGATGCGCTGCTCGCCGGAGGTGCGGATCACGAGATCGGGGTCGGGTTGACCGCGGGTGTAGAGGTGCTCGGCGATGTGCTCCACCGTGATCGCGTCGGCGAGGTCCTCGAGCGAGACGCCCGCCTTGGCCTGCTCCTTGAGCAGGGACCGGACCGCGCCCGCGATCTCATCACGGCCGCCGTAGCCGATCGCGCAGTTGACGTGCACGCCCTCGACATCGGCGGTGGCCGCCTCGGCCGCGTGCAACCGCGTCACGATCGACTCGGGCAGCAGGTCGAGCTCCCCCACCACCCGCAGGCGCCAGCGACGCGTCGCCGCGAGCGTCTCCACAGCCTCGGCGATGATCTCCAGCAGCTGGCTGACCTGCTCCGGCTCGCGCCGCAGGTTGTCGGTCGAGAGCAGCCACAGCGTGACGAGGTCGATCCCGACCTCCTCGCACCAGGTGAGCAAGTCGGCGATCTTGTCGGCGCCGGCGCGGTGCCCGGCCGAGGTCTCGAGCCCCACGGAGCGGGCCCAGCGGCGATTGCCGTCGAGCATCAATCCCACGTGGCCCGGGAGGTTCCCGTTCAGACCCGCGATGATCTGACGCTCGTACAAGCCGTAGATGAAGCTGACCGGACTCTTCACGGCGCCCCTCTCACGTCCCTACGGCCACCGGCGCCCAAACTATCGCGCGTGGAGGCAATCGCCACTTACGTCTGCGTAAGTTACGCTTGCGTAGGTTCAACCGAGCCGTCACCCGACCTGGAGCACCCCATGGCCCGCAGCCACCCCGAACCCCACGGCGGGAGTCCGGCCACCTCCGAGGTGACCGAGACCCTGCGCGAGGTGGGCACGAACGTGCGGGACGCCGTCGGGAACGTCGCCGACACGATCAAGCCGCGCCTGCGTGGCTGGATTCACGCCGGGCTCGCGCCGCTCGCGCTCGCGTACGGCATCGTGCTCGTCGCGCTGACACCTGCCGGTGCCCCGCGGCTGAGCGTGGCGGTGTTCGCGGTCACGACCGTGCTGCTGTTCGGCACCAGCGCCGTGTACCACCGCGGCACGTGGAGCGGCCGCGTGGCCGCGGTGCTGCGGCGGCTCGACCACTCGAACATCTTCCTCGTGATCGCCGGCACCTACACCCCGCTGGCCACGCTGCTGCTCCCTGCAAGCACCGCGCGTCTGCTGCTGATCATCGTGTGGGCGGGGGCGATCGCGGGCATCCTCATGCGGGTGCTGTGGCTCGGCGCGCCGCGCTGGCTGTACGTGCCGATCTACGTGGCCCTCGGCTGGGTGGCGGTGTGGTTCCTGCCCGCGTTCGGGCGTACCGGCGGCCCAGGCATCATGTGGCTGGTGATCGCCGGCGGGCTCGCATACACGCTCGGGGCGCTCGTGTACGGACTCAAGCGACCGAACCCGGCTCCGCGCTGGTTCGGGTTCCACGAGATCTTCCACGTCGGAACGATGATCGGCTACGTCTGTCACGGCATCGCCGTCGGGATCGCCGCCCTCTCGCTGCGCTGACCCTCCAGTGGTGTGGCACCACTAGGCTCTCGGCCCATGGGCAAGAAGAAGAAGTCGAAGAAGACTGCCGGCTGGACCGGGGATGTGGCCGACCTGCTCAGGGTTGGCCCGGACTTTGACCTTGCCTCCTTCGACCGCGGCGGCACACCGGGCTGGGACGGCGACAAGACATCGGCTGCGGCCTTCATGCGCAAGCGCGGCGACGAGCTCTCGGATCTGCAGGAACGCCTGTTCGCGGATGGCAAGTCCGACGGAACCCACTCGGTGCTGTTGCTCCTGCAGGGCATCGACACCGCCGGCAAGGGCGGCATCGTGCGCCACGTGATCGGGATGGTCGACCCGCAGGGCGTCGCGTTGGCCTCGTTCGGGGTGCCGACCGCCGAGGAAGCCTCGCACCACCACCTCTGGCGGATCCGCAAGCAGCTGCCGCCGCCCGGCAAGATCGGCGTTTTCGACCGCTCGCACTACGAACAGGTGCTCGTGGTCAAGGTCGACGAGCTCGAGCCGCCTGACGTCAACGCCACCCGCTACGACGAACTGGTCGACTTCGACCACGAGATCGTCAGCGGCGGCACCACGCTCATCAAGGTCGCGATGATGGTCTCGCACGCCGAGCAGGGCGAGCGGCTGAAGGAGCGTCTGGAGCGCCCCGACAAGTGGTGGAAGTACAACCCCGGCGACATCGACGTCCGTGAACGGTGGGACGACTACCAGGCCGCGTACAGCGAGATGCTCACGCGTACCTCCACGGAGGAGGCGCCCTGGTACGTGATCCCCGCCGACCGCAAGTGGTACGCCCGGCTCGCGGTCACCGAGCTGCTCTACGGCGCCCTCACCGACCTCGACCTGGCATGGCCCGAGGCGGACTTCGACCCGAAGGTCGAGCTCGAGCGGCTCGCCGAGACCTCGCGCGCCTGATCCCCCGCCCCGAGCAGCTCTCGGCGTCAGGTCGGGGGCGGGGGCGCCGGGGCGACGGCGTAGCGGCGGTGGCGTAGCGACGGCACCGTGGTCCGGGTCTCGTCCAGGCGAGCCCTGGACAGGTCAGCGATCAACAGCTCGGGCTCGTCGTCGGCGGTCGCCAGCACCTCGCCCAACGGGCCGATCGCTGCGCTGTGGCCACTGCGTCCCTCACCGTTCTGGCTGGCCAGCAGCAGGTAGCTGGTGTTCTCGAGCGCACGAGCGCGGGCGAGCACCTCGAGCTGATCGACCTTGCCGGTGCCGGCCGCCCAGGCTGCCCCGACCGCGAACACCTCCGCACCCGCGTCGACCAACCGGCGGAAGGTCTCGGGGAAGCGCAGGTCGTAGCAGGTGGCCAGGCCCACCTGCCAGCCGGCGACGTCGACGACCACGGGCTCCTGGTGCGGATCTCCCGCATCGAGGACCTCGGATTCCCGCACGCCGAACGCGTCGAAGAGGTGAACCTTGGTGTAAGCGCCGCGCCGGCGGCCGTCCGCGCCGAGCGCGATCGCGACGTTCCGGAGCCGCTCACCTTCCGGTTCCAGCGTGCCGACCACGATCGACACCTCGTGCGCCACCGCGGCCGCAGCGAGCGCGTCGGCGAACTCGGCGTGGCCGTCACCGAGCGCCGGCCGCAGCCGCGGCGCCCAGGCCAGCGCATACTCGGGCAGCAGCACCAACTGGGCGCCTGCGGCTGCAGCCTGCTCCACCAGCCGCACCGCGGTCGCGGTGCTGGCCTCGGGGTCGTCGGTCGCGGCATACTGCCCGACGGCGACGCGCAGGTCGGTCATGGCTGCGTTCGCCCCGATTCGCCCGGCTCGCCCGCGATGTCGGTGAGGGGCCCTTCCGAGGCCGCTTCGCCGCCGTCGGAATTGTCTGACTTTTCGGAGGCAGCGCTCTCGGCGGCACGCCGGTCGGCCTCGTCGGCCTCTTCCTGCGCGGCCCGCGTGTCCACGCGGCGCAGGTGCCGGCTCATGCTGAGCACCAGCAGCACCACGATGACCGCGAGCGCAAAGAAGGTGAGGAACCCTTCGAGCCCCGGGGTGACGGTGACGTCATCGGGAATCTGCTGGTCGGCGACGATCATTGGGCGTCCCGCACCCCGGCGAACAAATCGGTCTCAGGGATCTGGGTCTCAACCCTGCTCCGCGCGAGCTCGAACTCCTCGACCGACCACACAGCCCGCTCAAGGTCGCGCGGAACGGCGAAGAAGAAGCCGTCAGGGTCGATCTGGGTCGCGTGTGCCAGCAGTGCACGATCTCGCTGATCGAAGTAGTCGGAGCACTCGATGCGCGTGGTCACCTCACGCTCGGCATCGGCATCGCTCCACCGCTCGAGCCACGGCTCGAACGGCGACGGCTCCCGGCGAGCCAGCAGCGCCTCGTGCACCGCACGCACGCGGGAGCGTGAGAAGCCGTGGTCGTAGTACAGCTTGAGCGGCTCCCACGCGGGCCCGGCGTTGGGGAACCTGGCGGCGTCGCCCGCGGCGTCGAAGGCGGCGACCGACACCTTGTGGCACATGATGTGGTCGGGGTGCGGGTACCCGCCCTCCTCGTTGTACGTGGTCATCACGTGCGGCCGGAACTCCCGCACCACGCGCACGAGCGCCTCGGCGGCCTGCTCCAGCGGCTCCAGCGCGAAGCATCCCGGAGGCAGGTCCGGCAGCGGGTCGCCCTCGGGGAGCCCGGAGTCGACGTAACCCAGCCAGCGCTGCTGCACACCGAGCGCAGCAGCGGCCGCGGCCATCTCGCGGCGCCGCAGGCCGGGCAGGTCACGCTTGACCTCGGGATCATCGGCGAGCTTCGGGTTCAGCACGTCACCGCGCTCACCGCCTGTGCACGTGACGACGAGGACCTCTACCCCCTCGGCCGCGTAGCGCGCCATCGTTGCGGCACCCTTGCTGGACTCGTCATCCGGGTGCGCGTGCACAGCCATCAAGCGCAGCGTGGGCTCAGCCACGGAACCTCCGTCGTCGAAGCAGGTGCCAGACTGGTACGCAGCCGGAGCTGGACCGGTCCCTTTCGTCTTCTCCAAGGATGACACGTGATGCCACCCTCACCCGCCGCCGAGTCGACAGGTGAACGCCTGCGGCCAGCCGGACGCTACGGCGAGGCACCCGCGCGCACGCGCCGGCGGATGCCGGTCGTCGCGATCGTCGTCGCCGTGATCGCCGCCGTCGGGCTGGGCTGGGTCTCCTGGGGCATGCTCCAGCCGCGGGCCGAGGGTGAGGTCGGCGCCTTCACCGCCGGCGACGACAGCCACGTGGAGCTGGTCCTGGAGGTCACCAGGCCGATCGGCAGGACCGCCGTGTGCACGCTCGAGGCGGTCGGCAGCGGCTTCGGCCAGGTCGGCATCCTCGATGTCGAGGTCGAGCCCGCCGAGACCCAAGTGAGCCGAGTCCACCTGACGATGGCGACCAGCGAGCCCGCCACGATCGCGATGGTGCGCTCCTGCCGGCTGCTCTGACGCGCCGCGTCAGGACCCGTAGGTGCTCTCCAGCCAGCTCCACCAGGCCCCGGCTTCGAGCACCGGTCCGCCCATGTCGGTCACGGCCTCCGGCAGGCTGTCGCCGTTCAGCAACGCGTAGTCGGCTGCCTCGTAGACGTTGACCCCGAGCGAGGCCGCGTAGGCGTACATCGAGCCGCTGAGCATGTAGGCACAGTGGACCGTCTCCACGGGAGTGAAGTCCTCCTGCGTGGGGAACTCGCCTCCGAAGGGGTTCTCGTCCATGCACATGCGCACCATGCGACCCACGTAGGTGCCAGCACGGGCGAACTCGCCCTCACCGGTGAACAGGCCCTCGTTGTAGACCGCCCACCCCTCCATGACCGGTGAACCCGGCCAGGACTGCTGGGGCACGTTCGTGGTGTGCATGGCGTGGACGAACTCGTGGACGATCGTGTCCAGCGTGTCCTCCGGACCGTAGAGCAGCCCGTTCGGGCCGATCGTCAGCACGCCACCGGCGTTGGTGCTCGGGCCGCCGACGGCGATCGCCGCCGCCACCTCGGTGCCCGGGTACGGCCGCCGCTGCGGGAACATCGTGCCGGCGCGGTCGGCCACCCACCCCTCGGTCTCGCCGATGAACCAGTCGTTGAACCGCCCTGCGTCCTCGGTGACGAAGGTGGTGAAGCGCTGCGCGTTCGCCACGCCGGTCTCACGTTCGAAGGTCTCGATGACCCAGGCAGCGCCGGTGTCCCCCAGAGGCGCGATCCGATCGATCAGCTCGCTCTCGTCGGCGTAGCCGGCCATCACCGAGTTCTCGCTGACCACTGCGTAGAGCGGCTGCAGGTCCCAGGGCGCAGCCGTGCCGACGACCTCCCAGTCGGTGATGACGCCGCTCTCGCCATCGTCGGTGACCCGGATCGTGGCGCTGTAGATGTTGCTGGGCGCGTACGCCAGCCCGCTGTCGGGGTGATCGCTGTTCTCGGGGATCGTGGGCGAGCCTGCGGTGACGCCACCGAGCGTGACGCGAAGGGTGATCGTGTCGTCGTTGTAGCTGTCGAGCTGGCCGGGAGCGACCGAGATCGCGCCCATCGACCACTCGAGCTCCTCCATGTTGTCCCACCACAGGTTCAGCTGGGACGCAGCGTCTCCGTCCACGAATCGGAAGAAGGCGCCGCGATCGCGCCCGAGCAGAGCTGCGTTCATGCCGGCGATCATGTGCGCACCGGTGAACGTGCCGGAGGAGGCCGTGTTGGGTTCGCCGTAGCCATCGTCGGGCGGCTGCGTCTGGGAGTCCGGGTCGGTCGGATCACCGGTCGGGTTCCGGTCCAGGACCGCGGGGAGCGTGAACACCGTCACGACCGCGACCACCAGCACCGCGACGAGCACCCACATCCACGCCGGCAGACCCCGCTGAGGGGGCCTCGAGGGTGGCGGGAACTGCGCCGTGGGGTACTGCGGCATCTCGCCGTACTGGTACCCGTACTGACCGGTGGCGGGCTGCGGCACGTACTGGTGCTGCTGCCAGGCCTGGTGCTGGCCGCCCTGCTGCTGAGGCTGCTGCCACTGCGGGCCGCCCTGCCACTGCGGCGCAGCGGGCTGCTGCCACTGCGGGTCGGGCTGCTGCTGCCCCTGGACCGGCGCCTGCTGCGGCGGCTCGTGCGGAGGAGTAGCCGTCATCGCTGTGCGCGCCCCTTCCCTGCGTCCGTATCGGACCGGTCTGTCCTACGCCGTGTGCCGCCCGGGAGGGCCGCGTGCAGCCGCAGACTATCGCTTTCGGCGCGCCATTCGTCCGGAAGACCCCAGCATTGCTAAACTGTCGCATTCACCCGCTTGGCGAGAGCCTGAGCGCTTGGTCCGACGTCATGGTCGGATCGGCGCGGAGCTGATTGCCGGCGGGTGTCGCCATAGGTCCGCAAGCCGTGTGGACCGGGCCACGAAGCAAGCAAGGAGTCCCCGCGTGTCCGAGACGACGACGACCTGGCTCACCCAGGAGAGCTACGACCGGCTGAAGGCTGAGTACGACCACCTGACCGCCGTGGGGCGCGCCGAGATCGCGGACAAGATCGAGGCGGCCCGCGAGGAGGGCGACCTCAAGGAGAACGGCGGCTACCACGCCGCCCGCGAGGAGCAGGCGAAGCAGGAGGCCCGCATCCGCCAGCTCGACGACCTGCTGCGGAGCGCGCAGGTGGGCGAGGCGCCGGCCGACGACGGCATCGTGGAGCCCGGCATGGTCGTGGACGCGACCGTGGGCGGCGAGAAGATGACATTCCTGCTCGGCTCCCGCGAGGTTGCCGGCGACACCGACCTCGACGTCTACTCGGCCAACTCTCCGCTGGGCACCGCGATCCTCGGCAAGAAGGCGGGCGACACGGTGGAGTACGCCGCGCCGTCGGGTGCGAAGGTCAAGGTGAAGATCACGAAGGCCACGCCCTTCCACGGCTGAGGCGACCGGCCTCTCGACGCCCGGTGCCCCTCGCGGGCGCCGGGCGTCCGTCGTCCTGCCTCAACCCGGCACCACGTGGTAGCCGGCGGCGTGCAGGCTCTCGACCACGGCGGCACAGTGGTCCGCGCCTCGGGTCTCGATCTCCACAGCGATGTCGACCTCGTCGACGGCGAGGGTCGCGTCGGTCCGCACGTGCCCGACGTTGAGCACGTTGGCGCTCTGCGTCGCGAGATCAGCGAGCAGCCGAGCCAGATGACCGGGAGTGTCCTTGGTGCGGACCTTGACCTGCAGGTAGCGCCCGGCAGCGACCAGCCCGTGCTGCAGCACGCGCATCAGCACCAGCGGGTCGACGTTCCCGCCGGAGAGCACGATCACGACCGGCCCCTCCCACCCACCGGGGTGGTTGAGCAGCGCCGCGACACCGGCTGCCCCCGACGGCTCGACCACCAGTTTCGCCCGCTCGGTCAGCAGCAGCAGCGCACGGGAGAGCTCCTCCTCGCTCACCGTCTCCACGTGGTCCGCCTCGCGGGCGACGATCGCCAGCGGGACCTCGCCGGGGCAGCCGATCGCGATGCCATCAGCCATCGTCTGCATCTGGCCGAGCGCGACCGGGTGTCCCTGGAGGAGCGACTCCGGATAGGCTGCGGCACCCTCGGCCTGGACGCCGACCACCTTCACGTGATCGCCCAGCGCCCCGTGGAGGGCGGTCGCGACGCCGGCCAGCAGACCGCCGCCTCCGGTCGGGACGATCACGGTCCGCACGTCCGGCACCTGCTCGGCGATCTCCAGCCCGAGCGTCGCCTGACCGGTCACGATGTCGAGGTGATCGAACGGGTGGATCACGGTGCGCCCGGTTCGCTCCGCCTCGGCGCGGGCCTCGACGAGCGCCTCGTCGACCGTGGTGCCGTGCATCCGCACGTTCGCGCCAGACCCCTTGGTCGCGGCGATCTTCGGCAGCGCCGCACCGACGGGCATGTAGACCACCGCGTCGATCCCGAGCGCTGCCGCCGCCAGCGCCACGCCCTGGGCGTGGTTGCCCGCGCTGGCGGCCACGACCCCGCGCGCCTGCTCATCGGGGCTCAGCCGGGACATGCGCAGGTAGGCGCCCCGGATCTTGAACGATCCGCCCCGCTGAAGGTTCTCGCACTTGAGCACCACTCGGGTACCGGCGAGCCGCGACAGCGCTGCGGTCTCCTCGACCGGGGTACGGGAGACGACGCCGGCCAGGGCCGCCGCAGCCTCGCGCACGCTGTCGAGCGTCAGGTCTCCTGCCACCGTTTCGTCAGCTCCTCGAACTCGTCCTTGAGTCGGTCGGGTATGGGGTCCTTGCCGTTGAGGTACTTGACGGCGGTGTTCGCGACGGCGATGAGCGGCACCGCGAACAGCGCCCCGACGATCCCGCCGACCAGGGTGCCGGTGGCCACAGCGAGGAGCACCGCCACCGGGTGCAGCTTGAGCGCGGCACTCATCAGGAGCGGCTGCAACAGGTTGCCCTCGACCTGCTGGACCACGAGCACGGCCACGAGCATGAGCACCGCGGTGAGCACACCGCCGTCGACCAGGGCCACGGCCACGGCCACGGTCCCGGTCACCAGGGCACCGATGATCGGGATGAACGCACCGACGAAGACCAGGATCCCCAGTGGGATCGGGAGCGGGACGCCGAGCGCCCAGGCGGCGAGTCCGATGCCGATGCCGTCCACGAACGCGACCAGGATCTGGGTGCGGGCGTAGGAGCCGAGGCTGATCCACGAACGCAACCCTGCGCCGTCGACCCGGGTCCGTGCCGTGCGTGGGAACAGGCCCACGACCCACGACCAGATCCGGCGACCCTCGAGCAGGAAGAAGAAGAGGCAGAAGAGCGCGATGAGAGCGCCGGCCGCGATGTGTCCGGCCGAGGAGGTGATCGAGAGCGCGCCACTGATGATGGTGTCGGCGT
Organism: Pseudactinotalea sp.; assembly: GCF_048594945.1. Taxonomy (NCBI): domain Bacteria; kingdom Bacillati; phylum Actinomycetota; class Actinomycetes; order Micrococcales; family Cellulomonadaceae; genus Pseudactinotalea; species Pseudactinotalea sp. The sequence continues at coordinate 12,999 of NZ_JBMDXJ010000390.1, forward strand.
TCGCGCTGAGCTGCCCCTGGACCTGGTCGACCCACTCGGTGAGGGTCTCCTGGTCGAGGTTGAGCGGACCGGCGCTCAGCCACTCGAGCGCATCCTCGAAGCCTGCGATCGCGCGGTCGCGCAGCGCCGGGAAGCCGTCGACGATCGAGCTGCCGGCGAGCGTCACCAGACCACCGACCACGGCCACCACCCCGACCAGCGTGGTGAGGACGGCCAGCACGCGGGGGAAGCGCCAGCGCGCGTGCAGCCAGGCGACCGCGGGCATCAGCAGCGAGGCGAGCAGGGTGGCCACCAGCACCGGCACCACGACCGTCTTCAGCCACACCACGCCCGCCGCCAGGACAGCGGCACCGATGAAGATCAGCAGGCCGCGCCACGACCATTCCGAGGCGGCGCGCACAGCATCGGGGACGGCGGAACGTGGCGGGTCGTCGCGCACCACCGAGTCCGCCGGTCGGGTGGTCAGCGGTGAGGTGTCCCGCACCACGACCACCTCGCGTGAACGCCTCCTGGTCAGCCAACCCATGCACGGCACTCTAAGTCACGCCGGCGCTGTGTCCGCGGCGGGAACAGGTGCAGCACGGCTCGCGTTGTGCCAGGTGGCGCCGCACCCGGCGGCGAGGAGGAGGATGACGCAGCGATGTTCGGCCGCACGACCAGCATGGTGACCCGCGAGCAGGCGCTCCCCGGCCACCCCGAGCGTCCCTTCTCGGTGCCGACCACCCACGAGGTGCTCGGCAGCGCTCTGGAGGGGCCGTGGCCCGAAGGCAGCCGCGTGCTGTACGTGGCGATGGGCTGCTTCTGGGGCGCCGAGCGCATCTTCTGGCGCCTCCCCGGCGTGGTGAGCACCGCCGTCGGGTACATGGGTGGTTACTCCCCGAATCCGACCTACGAGGAGACGTGCACGGGCCGCACCGGCCACACCGAGGCGGTGCAGGTCGTCTACGACCCGGCGGTGACCGACGTGGAGCACCTGCTCAAGGCGTTCTGGGAGAACCACGACCCCACCACACCGAACCGCCAGGGCAACGACATCGGCACCCAGTACCGCAGCGCGATCTACTGGACCTCACCCGAGGACGAGACCGTGGTGCGGGCGAGCCGGGAGGCGTTCAACGCCGTCGTGCACGAGCACGGCTTCGGCGACATCACCACCGAGCTTCGGTCCGCGGACGAGGCCGGCCCGTTCTACTACGCCGAGGACTACCACCAGCAGTACCTGCACAAGAATCCCGGCGGCTACTGCAACCACGGGCCCAACGGGTGTCAGATGCCTGCCCTTTCGGCTGAGCAGCTGGCAGGCTGGGCTGTGCCGCAGGTGAACGCGATCAAGCTGGACTAGCCTCGCCGACCATGTGCGTGCGCGGCACGCAAGCCTTCACTGCGCCGAAGGCAGCGCGTGGCGCAGAAGGTTCGGCAGCGCGCGGTTGTGGTTGCGCGCAGCAGGCGGCTGTCGAGGAGCCCCCATAAACACGACCTGCACGTTGAGCGAAGAGAGCATCCCTGGCGATTCGACGGAGCGCGCGAGCACTTCGAGCGCAAGGCGCACCCCATCGAGATCCTCGCCCTCGAACACGAGGGCCGAGGTCTCCACGTAGTCCCAACCGCACTGGCAGAGCGCGTTGAGGAGCCGGGTGTACTCGTTGGGCTGCTGGCCCGTGTAGTCGAGTGTCAGGGTTGCTAAGTAGGGCATCCCAAGAGAATGCCAGCCGGAGCCAATGTTAGTGCCCAAGATCACATTGACGGCGTGTCGCTGCCGGAGTAGAACGCGCGCGTGGGTCACTCTGGACGAGGCGCGTTCAAGGAGGCTCGCCCCTCCGGTGCGCAACCGCCCGCCGCGAGGTCTGTCGATAGCGGCGACGCGCTGGGGTGAGGTCCGGTGCTGGCAGCGGTGCAGATCCGGGGAAGGTTCGGGCACAGCGCAGGCGGTTGGGGAGGGAGGTACCGCCCCGGTGGCAAACAAGAAGCAGACGAGCAGCAAGGTCGCACAGAAGGCCAGCAGCATCCTGCGTGATGGCCGGACGAGCGCGAAGAGCAAGTCGGTCGCAGCGTCCGCGCTGTCGCAGACGAAGAAGAAGGGCAAGTGAGACTGCGGAGCCCGGCCGACCCACCCGGTCGGGCTCTACGCTCCGGACATGGACGAAGAGTGGGCTCTGGAACAGCTCGGTAAGTGGCTGACACTCCACGAGCGCGTGCCGCTCCCGGCAGGGCAGGTGCGCCACAACCGCAAAACGCGACCTCGCGGCTCCGTCGAGGAACGGTCTGCGATTAACAACGTCGCATGGGAGATCAGCCGGGTGCTCTATGTGGAGCCGTTCCGATCAAGAAACTACATAGGCGAAGACGAAATCCGCCGTATGATGTGGGAGATCACGGACGGCGTCGAGGTGAGGTCGCGCCTTGGCCAGCAGACGCTAGCACCGCGCATAGCGGCCGACTCCATGCACCCATGGGTGTGGCACGCCGCCGAGCCGCATTGGACGAGCGGGAACCACGGAGCGGCGATCTGGGCGGCGGCAATCAACCTCAACTCCCGCATCCAGCAGAAGGTAGGCCGGAAGGACGTCGGCGAGGGCAAGCTGCTGCAAGAGGTCTTCAGTGTTGAAGACCCGAAGCCCGGGAAGCCCCGGCTGCGGCGTGTCGGCGCAGAGAACCTTGACCTGTTCAACGACATGCACGTTGGGCCAATGAACTTCGGCAAGGGGCTCTTCGCGGCGGTGCGGAACCCGCTCAATCACGTCACGGCAGACGAGCACCAGATGGGCGAAGCGGAATCGCTTGAGGCCTTGGCTGCGCTGAGCCTGCTTGCCCGCTGGGTAGACGAGGCCGAAGTGGTTGAGAGCGCATGAGAGACCGCGGGGGCTAGACCATTGAGAAGGCCGTCTAGTCTCAGCCTATGGATGTTGTCGCGCTGGTCGGGGTGCTACTGAGTTTCGCGGCTGCCGGCCTCGCAGCATGGCAGGCGCGGCAGGCGCGGCAAAGCGCATGGCAGGTGGCGTCGCTGAACCATCAGATCGCCGCCTTGGATCGGGAGACTGATCAGTTCCGCGACGACCTGCGGAACGCCTTCACCGCTCTTGGCGCGCTGCGCACCGAGGGCGATATGGTCGCGCTCGTCGCGTCACTGTCGCTGCTGCAATCCAGTCCCCGTGCGACAGCGGGCGTTGTGAAGGCGGGCGAGGAGCTTGTGGCAGCAATGTCTGGCGCGTTTGCGTCTCCGCCAAAGTCGACGTCGAAGTCAGCAACAGTGAGCCTGCAGGCGGAAGCTCGCAAAGTCTTCAAGTCAATTGCCGAAGAGAAGGCAAGGCTCGTGACGGCGCGAGATCTCCAGCGGCGCTGGCCGTGGAGCCGGAGCACCGGCAACGGGTAGGGGAGTCGGGATCTCGGCGATCCGCTCGTGCGGCCCACAGCGCCGTCAGTGGGCCGTGTGGCGTCGACGGCCCCCCACCCATGACGGCCCATCACACATGACAGCGGCCCACCACCCCCGGCGAGAGGGTGATGGGCCGCTGCGGTTGTCAGTCGTCGTCGGTGAGGTAGAGCGCCATCAACGCTGCCTCGTCCTCCGCCCACTGACGCATGGCCTCGTCCGGCCAGCTGTCGGCGTCGTCAGCCGGTGCGGTGCTGCACCGGGGCGCCAGGGTGGCGACCATCGGGCATCACGCGGCCAGGTCCAGCCGCACGATGCCGTGCGCCTTGAGCACGTCGAGGTTGAAGCGCCCCTCGACGCGGGCCACCAGCTGGTTCCGGGTGAAGGTGTCACCGGGGGTGCCCCAGTCCACCTTGACGCCGTTGCCGTCGGTGCTGACCATGACGCTGCCGCCACCGACCACGTAGCCGTCGCCGGCGGCCAGCCCGGGCACGACCACGAACGTGGTGCCCCACGCCTTCGATGCGGCCGGGTCGATGGCCCCGCCCAGGTCGAACGCGCCCGACGCGTTGCGCGTGGTCTGCAGGGCCAGCGCGTCCGCCGCCGACAGCGCGATGAACGACGGCGCGACGCCGATGTTGGACAGCTTCGCCAGCCCTGCCGCGATGGTGGTCACCCGGTCGGTGGCGAACGCCTGCGTCTGGATGCCCGACACGTTGGCCAGTCCGGTGAAGTTGTCACCGGTGCCGTTGCCGACCAGCACCTGCTGCTCCAGCTCGGTCTGGATCGCGTCGCCCAGCTCAGCCGCGACCCAGGTGCGCAGGTTGCTGACGTCCTCCAGGGTGTACTTGTCCACCGGCTCGGACAGGACCGCGACCACGCGCAGGCGGTCCTGGTCCTTGCGCAGCCCGAGGCGCTTCGTGGGCTTCGTCGCGCCGGGTGCCACCACACCGGCGCCGCCGGAGTCGGCCACGACGATCTGCCGCAGCACGTCGTAGACGGCGGCCGGGCGGATCGCCGCCGGCAGCACGTCGATCAGGCGCGGGGGCGTCTCCAGCGCGACCGCACCCGGGATCGGGTCGGTGTTGACCAGTGGGATGGGGACGATGGTCTCCCCGGCGGGCACCAGCGCCTTCTGCAGCGGGTTGGCCGTACCGGAGTACGCCTTCATCCCGGCGACGGCGGCGTCGGTCAGGTGGCCGAAGTCGAGCCGGCCCTCCTTGACGTCACCCTGGCCGTGCCGCTCGCCGGCACCCATCTGGAAGGCGCCCATGAGCTCGTCGGACTTGATGCGGGCGTCCAGGTCGGTGATCTGGTCGCGGTAGCCCTTCAGCTGGCCGGTCTCGGCGGTGGTGAACTCACGGCCTGCCGCCTTCACGCTGGCGATCAGGTCCTGCGCCGCCTTGAGAGCGGCAGCGCGCTGCTGCTTGAGGTTCATGATGGAACCCCTTCTGCCCCGGCCAGTGCCGGGAGCGTAGATGTGTGAACGCCGGGCGCTAGAACGCGCCTCGGTCATCTGCTCTCCGGCGGACGGGTTGACCCTCTGGCTCCTCAGACTTGGCCCCGTGGGGCTCCTCGTCCTTGGCCTCGGTATGACCGCTGGCCGCAACCCCTACGATCGCCCGCCGCCGCCTTGGCCCCCGGAAAGGAAGGAACAGGGGCGGTGCGCGGCGGCGGGCCTGATCGCAGAAATCACCTGAAGGTTACCTCGAACATGCGTTCTACGGGTGCGCGCGCCACGCCGCCGGGTCCCACTGCTGGGCGGCCTCTGGCGCGCACCAGACAACGGACCCATCCGGCTGCTCGACCGGCACCGTGTGGTCGTCTGGCGGCTCGGCAGGATCGTCCTGGGACGTCCGCGCGGGCGGCTGCGGCACCCAGGGCAGCCTCACGACCGCTCCAGAGCGTCCTGGGCGAGCCCGTCGCGGTACTGGTCGGCCCAGTCCGGGTCCAGCTGCTGCGCGTTCGCGATCACCGCGTACGCCAGCTCCTGCAGCAGCAGCGCCACCCCGCCGGGCTCGGCGGCAGCGTCGCGCAACGCGGTCACAGCAGCCAGCTGGTCGCCGTCGTTCACGGCCAGCACCAGCCGCACCGTGCGGCGGCGAGCGTCGTGCAGGGCATCGTCGTTGTCGGTCATGGCTTCCTCTCCTTCTTCGGTGTCGTTGCCCGCACCGCGCGGCGGCGCTGGCGTTCCATCTCCACGGCGTGCAGGGATGGGTAGAACCCCCGCTCTCCGCACCAGTCGGCCATGCCGCTCGCCTTCGCCCCGTCCGGGAACAGGACGTGGTCGGGCACCTCGGCCAGCAGCTGCGCGGTGCGCGGTCCGGTGTCGGTCACGGGGTCACGCTCGCCAGGTGCCGCTCCTGCTCGGTCCTGCGAGCCTGCTGCAGACGGCCCGTCCGCTCGGGCTGCTTCGGCTTGCGCCCGGTGGCCCGCGCCATCGGGGTCATCAGCAGCTCGCGCAGCCCGGCCACGAAGTGCGGCGTCAGGTACATCACCTTCGCGTGCTCGCCGGCGCTGATCAGTCCCAGGTCCAGCTGATCCTGAGCGCGGTCCAGCGTCCGGGCGATCTGCCGCACCGCGTGCACCATGGCCGCGTCGACGGCGGTCAGGCCAGCGGTCGGCAGCGCAGCATCGAGTGACGCCTCGTAGGTGTCGTGGGTCAGGTCGGCGGTGGTCTTGGTGGTGGTCAGGTCATGTCCTCGCGGTGGTCTGTGGATGCGGGGGTCACCCCATGGATGCG
>NZ_JBMDXJ010000391.1:0-5228 GCF_048594945.1 Pseudactinotalea sp.
AGCGGTCATGGGGGCGGCACGCACAGCTGGGGCGGCCGCGCCAGCAGTGCCGAGGGCGGCGGTGCCCAGCGTGGCAGTGCCCAGCGTGGCTGTGCCCAACGTGGCAGTGCCCAACGTGGCAAGACCCCGCGTGCCGGCGGCGAGCGTCCCGGGACCGGACGCGGCAGCAGCCAGCGCGCCGGTACCGAGTCTCACACCCTCCCGCGGACCAGTCCCTCGAGCTCCGGCGGGCGGGGTGGTGACGGTACGGCCGGACGTGGCCCGCGCGGCCGCAGCTCCGGGCAGCGGCACAGGCGATGTCGCTGCGGCACGGCCGGCCGAGCGGCGGACGAGCGCACCGGAGCTCGACCCAGCGGTGGCCATGGGCAGGTGCGCGGCAGCGCCTACGACGGCCGGCACCGCGGGCGGCGGCAGGCCGATCGACGTTGCCCCCGCACTGGACGTGCCGGCGTGCCGCGGTACGGCGCCCGGAACCGATGACGCCGCAGGCCCGAAACCCTCGGCCATGACCCGCACGCGCGCCAGATACGCACCCACGGCTACGCCCGGGCGCACCGGCATCACGCCGGCCGCGGCCGGCGTGGACCGCCGAATCATGCCGGCGGCGGGCAGCACGTGGCCAGCATCGGGCCGCAGCGCGCGCGCGACCCGAGTGATCGGGCCCGCCTGCATCGGCGAGCGCGCGCCGACCGATCCCGGCCCGGGTATCGCGCCGCCAGCTGCCGTGGCTGCGGTGGGCTCCCCCTGCAAGCCCGCCGCCACCGGCAACGACTGCTGCCACTGCGCCTCGCGACCCGCCGAACCCGACGCTGCCGAGACCCTCGGCACGGCACCACCGATGGTCGCGACCTCGCCAGGCGTCGCGGCCCTCGAGGTCTGGGGCTGGGTGGTTCCGGGACGCCGTGCACTGCGGGCCGCCTGTGCTGACGCGAGCGAGTCGGCGACGTGTGCGCGGCGGCGCAGCACGTGTGAAGCGAGACCGTGTGCGGGCACGCCAGAAGCCCGAGTCGCGGCAGCGGCTCGAGCGGGTTCCGCAGGGGCATCGGCAGGCGGGCCTGCGCGACTCGCACTGCTCGAGCCGGTACCGCTGCCACCGGCTCCACCGCTCGACCGGGGTGAGCGTGCGGTCATGCGCCGCGTTCGCGCGTCAGCGGGCGTGGTCATCCTGCCGACGGCGGCGACCTCCTCCGGCAGCTTCATCGGCACCGCGCGCGCGACCAGTCCGGCGGGCACCCCGCCCGGTCGCCGCGACCCCTCACTCGGCACGGGTCCAGCCGCTCGCCGCAGTCCGCGCGTGGGAAGCTCCGCGGCCGAATCGCTTCCGGTCCACCAGCGCGGCGGGGCCACAGCCAGGTCCGTCGCCGAGTCGGTGGCGCGGCTGCCGGGGCCGCTGAGCATCCGGCGGATCGCCGTCGGCCGCCCCCAACCGCGCACGAACCGCATCGAGGAGGCAGCCACGTCGCCGAGACGGGCGGCCTCCCGTACCTGCAGCGGGTGCGGGCCGCGGTACCGCTCCACGATCGCGCGCCCGAGCCGGGTGGTGTCGGGCGGCGACTCGGCAGGATCGGTGCTCACTTCGTCACCGCCCGAAAGCCGTTGTGCGCGACCTCGAGAGTCTCGTTGAGAGCTTCGTCGGAGTCGGCCAGCAACTGGGGACCACTCCAACTCACGGCGAACACGCCGTCGAGCTCCCAGGACCGAAGCCGCTGACCGGTGTGGCTGATGACCGTGACCGCACCGGTGGCCCGGGTCAGGGTGTTGTCGTTGCCGGAGAACCCTTCACCTGACGTCTTGGTGACCCAGGAGAAGAGGGCGTCCGACTGCACCAGCCCACGCGTGAACGTCAGGTGCGGCCACCGCATCACGCCGGGCAGCTGGTGCACGTACCCGTTCTGCCCACCTTCGACGTACTCCTCGACCGTCACGTCGAGCTGAAGGCCGGCGACCTCGCGAAACAGACCGATCTCCACGCCGTCGACCTCGAACAGGAAGCGGCTGGATGTGGACGGCTCGCCACCGAGCGGGGCCAGCTCAGACGTGCTCACGGACCATCTCCCAGGCATGCTCGTTCATCGTGGAGACCGCACGGACCATGCGCACGCGGTCGAGGTGCTCAAGGTCGAGCAGATCGGCGAGCGGCCAGTGCAGGTGGTAGGCGAGATAGGCGATCTCCTGCCAGAGCGCTTCCGGCGGGTAGTGCAGCATCGCTGATCACCTGATCTCGGCCGGGATCTCCTCGATCGCCGACCGCCGAGCCCGACCCAGAGCGCCCTGCCCCGGGTCGAGATCGACCCCCGGCGTGTTCTCCGGCTCGGCAGGCTGCAGCGCCGGCTCAGCTGCTGCCGGCTCCGCCGTCGGCTCCACAGCAGCGGCCGGTTGCTGCGCCGCCAGGAACTCCTCGAACTCCGCTTCGGTGCCGAAGTTGATGACGCCGTAGAAGTCCTGCAGGTAGGCCAGGTCAGCGGCGAACAGCCCCTCGATCTCGTGCGGTGTCACCAGCTCCAGCGATCCGAGCGCCGAGACCACGCGCGCCAGCACCACGATCGTCAGGCGTGGATCATCCGGTCCACTGATCGTCGGGTCGCGCAACGGCTCCAGCTCGTCGCGCGCGGTCGCGAGTCGCATCGTCCCGGTGCGGTGCACCGTGCCGTGGTCGTCGACGTACCCGCGCGGCAGCGTGAAGTCGTACGTGGTGCGCAGGCTCACTTGACCCGCTCGAGCCGCTCGATCACGATCGTGATGGTCTCCTTCAGCGCGTCCGAGCCGTCGACCGAGAGCTGATCGGTCGAGATCTTGCTCGGCCAGCCGTTGAAGAAGTTGAAGCGGGCGACCTCCTTCTGCGCTGCGTCGTAGAGCACCACCGAGCCGTTCTTGCGGTTCTTGGCACGGTCACCCGCAAGGCCGCCATCGCGGACATCCTTGAACCACTTCCACAGCTCGTCGCTGGTCATGTCCGCCGGGGCGACACGTGTGAGCGACAGGTCCGGCACATCGACCGTCTGGCCGAGGAACTTGACCTGCTGCTTCTGGCCCTTCTCGCCGATCTGGGTGGACTTGGCCACACCCACCTCGACATCGAGACCGGAGACGCTCATGAGCGCCGAGATGAGCTTGCCGTCGATCTCCAGGAAGAAGTTCTGGGTGATGATCGGATCGGCGGTGAACAGGCCAGGCATGAGGTGCTCCTTGTGTGGTTCGAGACTCGAGGGGGGCTGCTAGTGCCACGGGGCACAAGCGCTGTTCTCAGGCGGCGCTGAGCTTGTTCTGGCTGACACGGAAGATCACGAACTCGGCCGGCTTCACTGGCGCGAGGCCAACCTCGACCACGAGCTTGCCGGCGTCGATGGACTCGGGCGGGTTCGTGGTCTCGTCGCAGCGGACGAAGAACGCTTGGTCCGGGTTGGCGCCGAACAGCGCGCCCTCCTGCCACAAGCCGTGCAGGAACCCGGTCAGGGTGCGCTTGACGCCCTCCCAGAGGGTGACGTCGTTCGGCTCGAAGACCGCCCACTGGGTGCCCTCGAGAATCGTGGCCTCGACCATGTTGAACAGGCGGCGTACGTTGAGGTAGCGCCAGTCGGTGTCGGAGGCGAGCGTGCGAGCCCCCCAGATCCGGATGCCGCGCGTACCGAAGGGGCGGATCGCGTTGATGCCGATCGGGTTGAGCACGGACTGCTCGTTCTGGGTGATCGACCGCTCGACGTCGAGCACGCCACGGATCGTGTCGTTGGCGGGCGCCTTCCACACCCCTCGGGTCTCGTCGGTGCGTGCCCATACGCCTGCCACGTGGCCCGACGGCGGGATCAGCAGCTCGGCTGTGCCGTTCGACCCGGTGGGGTTCTCGACCTTGATCCACGGGTAGTAGAGGGCAGCGAACGCCGAGTCGTACTGCGCAGTGTCCGCGCGCCAGTCACGCATCTCCTGCGGGGTCAGCCCGGGAGGTGCATCCAGCAGAGCCATCCGGTTCGAGTGCTGCTCGCAGTGGGCGATCAGCGCCGTCTGCACTGCCTTCCACATGGCGAGGTCGATCGAACCGTCGGCCCTCGTGGCGGCGGTGACGAGGTCAGGAACGGCCACGATCGTGACATCCTCGGCCAGCGCCAGGCCGTTGATGCCGGTGCGGCTCGCCTCCGATCCAGCGAACTTGCGACCGGTCACGGGCACCGGGACCGACGCTGCCTTCTCCAGCGGGTACTGCCCCGGCTTGAGCAGCTCGAGCTGCTCCTCGATCGTGACGGCTTCATCGATCTCGACGGCGACCTTCACCTTCGTCGAACCGTCGTTCACGATGGTGGCCGCGTCGCGCGGACCACCGAAGCCCAGGTTGCTGAAGGTCTCGACGACCTCACCGTTCTCCAGGACGGACAAGTTGAAGGGCGTGGGGCCCTCGAGGTCGTCGGGAGCGTCGGTGCTCTCGATGGCGATCGTGATGTCGGCGTCAGGGGCGGTCGACTCGACGACCAGCGGCAGACCGAGCGCGCGGTCGGCAGCCGGCAGCGCCAGGCGTGCCGGCTCGCCGGAAGGCTCAGCGTTGGGAACCCTCACGATGTACGCGAGCGAACCGCCGTTGAGGAAGTAGCCGTAGACGGCGAGCGGCAGCATCGCACCCTCGACGAAGCCACCGTAGAGGCTCTCGAACTGCGACCAACTGGTCACGAGGCGCGGAGCCAGACCCTGCGGGTCATCAGGGTCGGTGGGCGCTGACGCGGTGAAGCCGACAAACGCTGTCACAGCTGTGGGTGCTGACGTCAGCACCTTCTGTGACGACGGGATCTCTTCGACGTAGACGCCGGGCGCGGTGTAGGTGGGCACTGGACATCCTTCTCTCGGGGCGAAACCGACTGGCGGATGGGCCCCGGTCTCGACCGCGGCCGGAGCTGGCACTGATCGTGCAGGACCCGCTTCAGGTCAGCGTAGGAACGGCGCCGCTGCCACCTCATCCGTAATCGGTACCGATCTTTGGGGCACGAGTGGCGTCAACATCTGTGCATTGCAGCGAGATCGTCGATGTGTGATGCTTCAATTTCCCTATTGTTCACACGTGGCAGACGACGGATCGGGCAGGCACCCGATGTTCGAGCGGACCGCCCGCAGGCAGGCGGGCACTCCCGTACGGACGACGAGCGAGCGAGCGCTCGTCGTCGACCAGATCCTGCGCGGGATCCGGAGCGGACGCGGAAGCCTCGTCCTCGGTGCCGCCGGCGTCGGCAAGACCTCTCTCACCACGCGTG
>NZ_JBMDXJ010000392.1:0-9398 GCF_048594945.1 Pseudactinotalea sp.
TCGAGGCCGGACTGTTCGTCAGCTCGACCCCGGCGCCCGGTCAGTCGGTCGACATCAGCGTCGAGGACAACAAGACGATCACGGTCACGCTCTCAGCAGGCCCGGACTCGATCGCGATCCCCGACGTCAGCGGCATGACGCAGGACCAGGCTCGGCAGGAGCTCGTCGACGCCGGGTTCAATGCGGCGAACATCAGCACCTCGACCGAGGATCTGCCCGGCAGGCCCCGGGATGAAGCCGACCGCACGGAACCGGAGTCGGGAACCGACGCCGCGCCCGACTCGGCGATCACCATCATCATGGGTTCCGGGAACGTCGAGCTCCCCGACCTCCGGACGATGACGGTCGAGCAGCTCGAAGAGACGATGCGGGAGCTGCAGCTCCAGTACGACACGGGACCTGCGGTCAACAGCAACGACTACGACGAGGGCACCGTCGCTGCCCAGAACCCGAACCCCGGTCTGGTCAGGATCGATACCCGCGTCACGGTGCAGTTCTCCCTCGGGCCCACCGAGGAGCCGACCACGGACGAGCCCACCACCGACGACCCGACTGACGACCCCACCACCGACGACCCGCCTGACAACGGCGGCGGAGGCGGCGGAGGCGGGGACGAACCCCCCGGCGGCGAAGAGGGCTGACGCCTCCATCCCACGGCTCCCAGCCAGCCCAACCCGCCCCCGCCCCAACCCCGCCCCGACCCGCCCCGCCCCAACCCGCCCAGAACCCGACTTCACTGACGATTCGTCACACTCTCGATTTCACTGACGAAACGTCACAGCCTGGCGTGAGCTCCGCCGTCGACGGGTCCTGCCCGGAGAGCAGTAGACGAACTCGTCAGTGAAATCGGAGGGATGACGAATCGTCAGTGAAATCGGAACCTGGGGGCGGGAGCTGGGCTCGGGTCAGGCCGACGGCGCCAGGGGAGCGAGGCCGGCCGCGCGGGCGACCGCATCGGCGTCACCGCAGACGGCCAGCCAGTTCGCGAGCAGGCGGTGCCCGCCCTCGGTCAGCACCGACTCGGGGTGGAACTGAACCCCGTGCAGGGGGAGGTCGCGGTGCTGCAGGCCCATGATGATGCCGTCGCCGGTGGTGGCGGTGACGTCGAGCACCGCAGGCACGGTCTCAGCGAGCACGGCGAGGGAGTGGTAGCGGGTAGCCGTGAACGGGGCCGGCAACCCCTCGAACACGCCGGCGCCGCCGTGGTCGACCTGTGAGGTCTTGCCGTGCATCAGCTCGGGCGAGTGCGCCACCGTCCCACCGAACACCTCGCCCAGCGCCTGGTGCCCGAGGCAGACTCCGAGCATCGGGGTGGCGGTGTCGGCGCAGAGCTGGATCATGGGGATGCTCTGACCCGCGGCATCGGGGGTGCCGGGTCCGGGAGAGATGAGCACGCCGTCGTAGGCCTGCAGCCGGACCGGGTCGGCGAGGATCTCAGCGAGCAGCGGCTCGTCGTTCCGCACCACGTCGGTCTCGGCGCCGAGCTCGTTGAGATACCCGACGATCGTGTACACGAAGCTGTCGTAGTTGTCGACGACGAGGATCCTGGTCACGGCGCTCATGATCCCTCGCCCACGGTGTTCTCGTCGATCGGCAGCAGCGGCGCCACCGCAGGGAAGACGACCTCGAACAGCAGCAGCACCAGCGCCGCCAGCACGACCAGCAGGGTCAGCGCCCGCACGATCGCAGGCCCGGGCAGGTGCCGCCAGATCCATCCGTACATCAGCCCTCCTCCAGCAACTCGATGATCTCCGCGGGCCGGCCCTCGGACCGGTCGACCCAGTGGTCCAGCACGCCGTGGATGATCCAGCGCTCCCGCGTGGACCAGAGCGGGTGGCAGGTGGTCAGCGTGATCGAGCGTTCGGTCGCCTCCACACCCGGTTCGCCTGGACTCGGGGCGAGCACCTCGGTCTGACTCGGCAGCACCACGTACGACTCGGTGACCGTGTACACGTACCAGGCCTGCGCCGTCTGGACGATGACCGAGTCCCCGGTCTCGAGCGAGTCGACGCCGAAGAACGGCTTCGCATGCGACTGCCGATGCCCCGCGAGCGCGAAGTTCCCCACCTCGCCCGGGAGCTGGGTCTCGGGGTAGTGGCCCACGAAACCGGCGTCGAGCACCTCCGCGCGACCGATCCCCTCCGCGATCGGGAACTCCCAACCGGGGCCCCACCGCGGCACGAACATCGTCGCGAACGTCTCGCCCGCTGCCGGTGTCGGCTCGGCCGGCGGCTCCCCGGTCTGCGGTGTTCCTGGCTGCTCCGGCGACTCCGGCAGGACCTCCTCGAAGCTCGCGATGTGCGCGTTCGCGGCCCGCCCTCCCGTGACATCGGTCCAGAACACCTGCCAGACCACGAACAGCGCCACGATCACGCCCGCGGTGATCAGCAGCTCGCCCAGCACCCCGAGCGCGCTCGTACCACGCCGGGGGCGGCGGCGCGCACGTTGCGACCGTCGGGTCGCTACCTCAGCCTGGGACACTCGCGTACTCCATCGAGAGATTGGAATCGTCTCCGGCCATCTCCAGGTTGTCGTTCGTGCGAACGTCCCACCCGAGGTTCAACGCCTCGACGTACTGGAGATAGATCTGCACCGGCTGGGTCGACAGCAACGTGGCCTCGAGCTCATCGACGTCGCCGATCGCCGCGATCTCGTACGGAGGCGAGTAGGTGGCGCCGTCGATCAGCAGCACGTTCCCTACGCACCGCACCGACGTTGTGGCGGTGACTCGATGTCCCTGTACCGTCATCGCCTCCGCACCCCCGGCCCACAGCCCGTTCATCACGGCCTCGAGATCCTGCTGGTGCACCACCAGGCCCGGGCCGTCCACCGCCACGCTGCCCGCGGCAATCCCCAGGTTGTCGTCCACCGCGGCCGGGTCACGCTGGTCCTCCAGCAGAGCGGCGACCTCCTGGCGTAGCGCGACCACCTCAGCGTTGGTCTCCGTGAGCTTCTCGGTCTCCACGCGCACCAGATCCGGCAGGTTCTCCGGCTGCCGCTGCCCCGACTCCGCCGCCAGCTGCGCGCTCGTGCTGAACATCAGTCCGGCCAACAACCCCACCAGACCCAGACCCAACGACGCCTGGAACGTGTACCTGCCCCACCGCCGCCGACCCTTCGGCGCCCCCGCGGGAGCGGCGACATGGCGGTGCTGCGACATGCAGTCAGTCTAGGGTCCGCTGAGCGGGCTACGATGGGCCGGTCCGGACGGTCGCACGCCGTGATCGGGCCGAACCACGCGAAGGAGTCCAGGTCGATGCCCGAGTCCGCGTCCCGACGTCGCAAGAAGCCCGCCTACACGCCACCGCCCGCGTCGACCGCGCCCAAGCTGAGCAAGGCCTGGTACGCGCCCGTGTGCGTGACACTGCTGATCGTCGGGCTCGTGTGGGTCGTCACGACCTACATCGCCGAGTGGGCGTTCCCGATCCCCGGCATCCGCGGGTGGAACCTGGCGATCGGGTTCGCGATCATGATGGTCGGGTTCGTCATGCTCATGCGGTGGCGGTAATCCGCCTCACCTGATTCAGGTCGTTGGTGCCCGGCGCTGCCGGGATTGTCGTGCGTGAGGCGACCATCCGCACGACTGCGCTCGTTCCTCGCTCCGCCGCGCTCCCGCCAGGCCCATCCAGCCTCTCGCACGACGATCCCGACCTCTCCTTTGGCGTTGCGTCTGTGCGTTGATGGACGACGGCGGTGGTCGGGTCTCGTCCGTTGCCTCCTCTGAGGTGGGTGCTGTGGGGCTCTTCGGTGCAGGTGTGGTTCGGCGCGCCGATTGTGTCCCCAGGTGTGCGTAACGCTGTGGAGAACTACAGCCATGTAATTCCACACGTGTGAACAAGGGTGTGGACACGTGCGGCGGCTCTCGGGTGATTCGCTGCCACTGGGTGGCTGCAGATCGCCCGGAAGCGCATTCCGCGGGTTGGGGACACACAGCGCGGGGCACCCCACCGCCCCCACCCCGCCTCACCCACCTGCCCGCTGGCGACAGGTGCGGATCGCAGTCACGGAGTGGCAGCAAGTCACCCGGAAACGCTTTCCGCGAACGGGCGATCTCGGGCGCGAGCCGGGGCGAGCGGGGGCGAGCTCAGGCTCGGACGGTTGCGGGTGAGCTCGGGCAGGCGGCAGCGGCTGCGGGATTCCGTGCTCGCGCGAGGCGCGATCTCGCCGCGTCGGGCGGGTGGGCGGCTCGCAGGCGCCCGCGCGGTCAGACGAGTGCGTAGCGAATGAGGGTGGCTGCGATGAGGACGGCGGCGATCGCCGTGACGCCGGCGATGCCGCCGGTCTTCTGCAGCTTCTTCGGCAGGTAGGCGTACACGGCGGCGATAGCAGCACCGGTCACGAGGCCGCCGAGGTGGGCCTGCCAGGAGATGTTGGGCATCACGAAGGTGATCACGAGGTTGATGCCGATGACGCTGAAGATCGAGGTGTTGCGGATCTTCATCCGCAGCATCACCACGGCTACGGCGCCGAACAGTCCGAATACGGCTCCCGAGGCGCCGACCGCGCCCCGGTTCCACATCTCAAGCGGGGTCAGCAGCAGCACGGCGACGGAGCCGCCGAGCGCGCTGACCAGGTACAACGCGATGAACCGGGCACGCCCGAGCGCCTGCTCGAGGAACGGTCCCGTGAACCACAGCGCCACCATGTTGAAGCCGAGGTGCACGATCCCGAACGAACCGGGTGCGTGCAAGAACGCCGTGGTGAGCATGCGCCACGGCTCGATCTGCCCGATCGCCGGGCTGAAGGTGAACGCCTGCCGGAGCGTGGGGCTGACCATGTCGATGAGGAACACCGCCACGCACAGCGCGATCATCGTGATCGTCACGACCGGCCGGGCGTTCGGCTGCACCGTGGCACCGAAAACGGTGACCCGCTTGCGTGCTCCCTGCGTGGCGTCGCGCACGCAGTCGACGCAGTGCACGCCCACTGCGGCGGGCCGCTGGCACTGCGGGCACGCGGGCCGGCCGCACCGCTGGCAGCTGACGTAGCTCACGCGGTCCGGGTGCCGCGGGCACACCGGCACTCCCTGCTGCGGCGCAGGGGGCTGCCCTCCCTGGCCCGGCGTGCCCCACGCCTGGCCTGCCCAGCCCTGGCCGGCGGGAGGTCCCGCCGGCCGGTCCGACCCGCCCGGCTGCCCAGGCGGGGGTGCGGAAGGGTAGGACGTCATCGGTTCAGTCGACGATCTCGATCGAGTTGATCACCACGTCCTGCACCGGGGCGTCGCCGGGCGCCTCGCGCTCGTCGGTGATCTTGAACAGCTCCATCGCCCTCCGGTTCGCCCCGGTCTGGACCGTGCTGATCTGATCGACGACGGCGGAGCTCGCCTGGTCCTTGACCTTGCCGAAGATCGTGTGCTTGCCCTGGAGGTGGGGGGTGGGTCCGACCGTGATGAAGAACTGCGAGCCGTTGGTGCCGCGCCCCATCCGCTTGCCGGCGTTCGCCATCGCGAGCACGTACGGCTCACGGAAGCCGAGCTCGGGGTGGATCTCGTCGTCGAACTGGTAGCCCGGGCCGCCGGTGCCGGTCCCGAGCGGGTCGCCGGCCTGGACCATGAAGCCCGGGATCACGCGGTGGAACACGGTGCCGTCGTAGAACGGCGCGTTGCTCTCCTCGCCGCTCTCCGGGTGCGTCCACGTGCGCTCACCCTTCGCCAGCTCGACGAAGTTCTTCACGGTCTTCGGGGCGTGGTTCGGCAGCAGCTCGATGACGATGTCGCCGGCGCTGGTGTGCAAGATCGCGTCCATGGCTCCCATCCTCGCACTGCCCGCCCACACTGCGCGCACGCGGCGGCGTGACCAGGTTGTGCGACCAAGGCCTTGTGCGCATGGAGCCGAGACGACATAGGCTGGGGCAAATACCGTCATCTGCGGTTCGACGCAGGTGCGAGAGCGTGGGGAGAGACATGGCGCGCAAGGACAAGATCTCCGCGGACCAGCTCCGCGACACTGCCCAGGACGCTGCTCAGGAAGCCGGCAAGATTGCCAAGTCGCTCGCCGAGCAGGGCAAGGAGTGGGCCACACCTCGAGTCGAGTCGGCCATCGAGTGGGCCGCTCCGCGGGTCGAGACCGCCTGGAAGAAGGGCGTGCAGGCTGCGGCTCCCAAGGTCGTGGACGCCGCCGGCAAGAGCCGCGAGGCCGTGGACGTGGCGCACGACAAGATCGTCGAGGACGTCATCCCGCGCGTGATCGCTGCGATGGAGGAAGCCGCCAAGGCTGCCCGGACCGGCGCTGACGACCTGCACGAGCGTGCCGGCGCGGCCATCGCCGCGGCAGAGAAGGCCGTCAAGGAGCAGGAAGCCAAGGCCAGCGGCGGCAACAAGTTCGCCAAGACCCTCGGCTGGGTCCTCGTGGGCACCGCGGTCGCGGGCGCGGGCGTGCTGATCTGGCGCCGCACGCAGCCGGTCGACGACCCGTGGGCCGAGGAGTACTGGGACGACGCGGTGGCGAGCACGCCCACCCAGGGCACCTCTGCCGTCGACAAGGCGAAGCACGCCGCATCGGGCGTGGCCGCCTCGGTCTCCGAGGCCGCGGACAAGGCCAAGGACGCTGCCGGCGAGGCCGCCGCCAAGGTGAAGGACGCCGCGGCTGAGGCGAAGGACAAGGCCAAGGACGCCACCGGCGACGCGAAGGACAAGGTCGAGGACGCCGTCGACGACGTCAAGGACAAGGTCGAGGACGCCAAGAACGACTGAGGCCCCTCGCCAGGTCGACGGCGGCCCCGCACCCCGGAGGGTGCGGGGCCGCCGTCGTTCACACCCGGTCGGTTCCGCGGTCGAGGGGAGGGCTGGGGTGAGGGCGGTGCGAGAATGGCGGGCGTGTCTGCGCCCGTCACCCCGCTCACCGAGCAGCTGAGCACCGCTCTCGGTCACGCCATCGCGTCCGCCTACCCCGACCAGACCGGGGCGGACCCGCTGATCCGACCCAGCGACCACGCCGACCTGCAGGCGAACGCCGCGCTCGCGCTCGCCAAGAGGGTGGGCGCCTCGCCGCGGGAGGTGGCGAGCGCCGTGGTGGAGAGGATCAGCGACGACGTGCTGATCGGCAACGTCGAGGTCTCCGGACCCGGGTTCCTCAACCTCACGCTCTCGGACGCGGCGCTCTGGGCTCAGGTCGAGGCACGGCTGGCCGACGACCGGCTGGGACTTCCGGCGACCGAGCTCGGCCGCCGCACCGTGGTCGACTACTCGGCCCCGAACATCGCCAAGGAGATGCACGTGGGGCACCTGCGCTCCACGATCATCGGCGACGCGCTGGTGCGGGTGCTGGAGTTCCTCGGCGGCCAGGTGATCCGGCAGAACCACCTCGGCGACTGGGGCACCCAGTTCGGCATGCTCATCACCTACATCGACGAGCACCCGGACGAGCCGTGGCGGCACACCGACATCGAGCAGCTCGGCGACGCCCCGGTCTCCACGGTCTCCGCCCTCGACGACCTGTACCGGAAGGCCCGCAAGGAGTTCGACGGCGACCCGGCCTTCGCGGACCGGGCGCGGCGGCGGGTGGTGGCGCTGCAGGCCGGCGACGAGGACACGCTGGTGGTGTGGAAGGACATCGTCGCCGAGTCCGAGTACGCGTTCGACGAGGTGTACCGGCGCCTCGGTGTGCGGATCTCCTCGGCGGACTCCGCGGGCGAGTCCACGTACAACGCAGTGCTGGGGTCGGTCGCGAAGGAGCTGGAGGACGCCGGCGTCGCGGTGGTCAGCGACGGGGCGCTGGCAGTGCTGTCGGAGGAGGTCAAGGGTCGTGACGACGAGCCCGCCGCCCTGATCATCCGCAAGTCCGACGGCGGATACGGCTACGACGCCACCGACATGGCCACGATCCGGCACCGCGTGCACGAGCTGCGCGCCGACCGGATCCTCTACCTGACCGACGCACGGCAGGCCCTGCACTTCCGGCTGATCTTCGAGGCAGCCCGCCGGATGGGCTGGCTGACCGAGGACATCGAGGCCGCGCACGTGCCGTTCGGCTCCGTGCTCGGCCCGGACGGGAAGCCGTTCAAGACGCGTGCCGGTGACACCGTGCGCCTGGCGGTGCTGCTGGACCAGGGTGTCGAGGCCGCCGCCGCCGTGGTGCGCGAGGGTGCCGAGGCACGTGGCGAGGAGGTCGACGAGGCCGCGCTCACCCGCATCGCCGAGCAGGCGGGCATCGGTGCGATCAAGTACGCCGACCTCTCGGGCAACCGCGTCAAGGACTACGTGTTCGATCCCGAGCGGATGGTGGCGTTCAACGGCAACACCGGCGTGTACCTGCAGTACGCGCACACGCGGATGGTCTCGATCCTGCGCAAGGCGACCGAGCGCGGACTGAGCGTGCCTGCGGTAGTGCCCGCCGCCGTCGAGCACGCCTTGGAGCCTGCCGAGCGTGCGTTGACGCTCCAGCTCGACGGCTTCGCTGAGGTTCTTGCCGATGTGGTTGCCGGTTACGAGCCGCACAAGTTGGCTACGTACCTGTACGAGACCGCGCGGGCGTTCACGGAGTTCTACGAGGTCTGCCCGGTGCTGTCCGCCGAGGGTGCGGTGCGCGACCGGCGGCTGGCGCTGGTGGACCTCACGCGGCGTACGGTGGCGCAGGCGCTCGACCTGCTCGGGATCGCGGCGCCTGAGCGCATGTGAGCGCGGGTGAGTCGCCCAGCTCCTGAGATCGGTAGCTGGGCGACGCCCCCGGTTCCCCCGGCCCCCGTCCTTGGGGGGGGCTGGTCCCCTCTACAGCCCGCCCTAGGCCGTCCCCTCCGAACGTCATGTGGCCGCCCGGGTGGGGTGAGGACTGGCCCCGACCCCGCCTCACCACCCGGGTGGTCGACCCACCTGTGCGATGGATCTGTATGAGAGACGCGCAGCGCCACGGATTATGACGCCGCCCACATTGTGATACGAATCACTGGATCCGTGACGTACCATCTCCGTAGTCGAAGGGGCGTGGGGACACGCCGATTCACTTGGAGCGACAGGGGACAGAATGGCGGTGCCCGTTGGCATGCCCGACCACGCGTTGCTGACGCGTGCCCGGGATGGTGACGGCGAGGCCTTCGAGGCCCTGTACCGGCGGCACCACCGTGCAGCGACCCGCGCCGCCCACAGCTAGTCCTCGCGCACGCAGCTCGCCGAGGACGCTGTGCAGGAGGCGTTCCTGCGGATTCTGCACGCCACCCAGGAGGGCGGCGGACCGCAGCGCGAGTTCCGCGCCTACCTCGCGACCACGGTCAGACATGTCATCGCCGGCTGGACTCGCGGCGAGCGCACGGTCGTCAGCGACGACCTCGAGACGCTCGCGGGTGAAGACGTGCGCGAGGGCTCCCGGCCGGAGTCGCGGCTGCATTGGCACCTGCTGACCCGGGCGTTCAAGTCGCTGCCCACCCGATGGCAGGAGGCGCTGTGGCTCGGGGAGGTCGAGGGGATC
>NZ_JBMDXJ010000393.1:0-9518 GCF_048594945.1 Pseudactinotalea sp.
TGCACGTGCCCGGGACCCGGAGGAACCGGGGCCTGATCGGTGCGAGCGCACCGGCGCCACGATCGCCTCCACCATGTCGATCTGGCGATCCGCCGCCGACCGCAACGCCCGCAGGTGCCGCACCTGCAGACCGTGCTCCCCGAGCTCGACCACCGCACGGACCACCTCGACCGACCCGGCCGGGTATTTGCTGCCGGCGTCAGTACCGATCAGACCGACTTCGGTCAGCTCGCCCACCAGCGCCTCGTCGGCTCCGGCTGCCTCAGCCAGCTGTGCCGACGTCAACCGGCTGCGTGTCACGGCCGAGGACAGCTCACCATCCTCGGTCACCACGCGGGCTCCGGGCGCCGGGACGCCCGCTGTGCCGTTGTCGAGCTCATCGAGTCGCTCACGGATCTTCGCCCAGGGCAGGTAGGAGTCTCGCTGCGCCGCGAGCGCGAACCGCAACCGCTCGATGTCGGCCTGGCGATAGGTGCGGTAGCCCGACGGCGTGCGATGCGGGCAGACGATGTCCTGGTCCTCGAGGAACCGGATCTTCGAGATCGTCACCGCGGGGAACTCCTGCTGGAGCACGCTGAGCGCCGACCCGATGCTCATGGTCGGGGTACGCGGCACCCCGAACGGCCAGCGCTCCGCCTCCTCGTGGCCGTGAGCGTCGGCGACCGTCACGGTGCAGGCTCTGACGGCGCGCTCGCCGCGCTCCGGTTGGGACTGGGATGGAACGTCAGGCGGTACTTGCCGATCTGCACCTCGTCCCCGGCGACGAGGGTGGCGGAGTCGATGCGCTCCCGGTTCACGTAGCTGCCGTTGAGGCTGCCGACGTCACGTACGACGAACTCGCCATCGGCGAACACGAACTCCGCGTGCTTGCGCGAGACCGTGACATCGTCGAGGAAGATATCGGCCTTGATGTCACGGCCGGCTGTGACCCGCTCGGCGTCGAGCAGGAACCGGGCTCCCGCATTCGGGCCGTGCTGCACGATCAGCAGGGCGGACGATGGCGGGAGCGCATCGATGGCGGCCCGGTCGCTCGCGTCGGTGCCGCCGCGAGCGGGCTCCGGCTCACCAGGGACGATGCGATCGAAGCTCGCCGTCGTGTGCCCTTGCGAGAAGGCGTCGGGATCTTCGGTGGTCATCGGGTCGACTTTCCTGAGGGGACGGCGAGCATGGCTAGACGTGAACCTTACCCTCCGGTTGAGGGTGAGAGGGAGTCAGTTCTCGTCGGATCTGGGGGTGGCGTACTCGGGTGGTTCGACCTCACGGATCGCGGTGATCTGCACCAGCGGACGCTTCTCGACCTCGAAGGTCGCGCCCGCACCCGCGAACGAGTCGTGCGCGCCGCCAGGGATGTCGAGTGCGGCATCGATCGTGTCGGCGTTGCCGATCACCCGCCACTCGTGCATCTCGCCGAGCGGCGTGCCGTCCACGCTCAACGTCCCGTCGTCCGCCTGGGCCACATGGCTCGACGCCACCACTCGCACACCGGAGAGCTCGATCGCCTCAGCGCCGGCATTTCGCAGCTCCTCGAGCATGTGCACCAGGTCTTGCGCGGTCACCTCCGGGGTCGTGGTGATCTCCACGACCACGCCGGGGCCCTCGACCGGGACCGTGCCGGCGAGGATCTGTTGCACCTCGAGGTAGTCCTCAGCCGAGCGGCTCGCGTCCGAACCGCTGAGCAGCGCGGCGCGGTCCTCGCGCAGGCCATCCGCCTCGGCGACGAGTGCCTCGTTGCGCTGGTTGATCTCGGCGAGCAGTCG
Organism: Pseudactinotalea sp.; assembly: GCF_048594945.1. NCBI lineage: Bacteria > Bacillati > Actinomycetota > Actinomycetes > Micrococcales > Cellulomonadaceae > Pseudactinotalea > Pseudactinotalea sp. The sequence goes on from NZ_JBMDXJ010000393.1 coordinate 1,758, forward strand.
GATCAGTTCGTCCTGCCGCATCCCTGCGAGCTCGTCCCCCTGCGTCTGGCGGACCTGCGTGACGATCGCGAACCCGAGCAGCAGACACAGACCGGCGACCAGCACCTGGCTGCGGATGCCGCGCCCGCGATTCTCCGTGACCGGCTCCTCCGGCGGGTTCTCGCTCATGCCTTCAGGACATGTCGTCGGATCGAGGCCGCATTGGAGAAGATCCGGATCCCGAGCACCACCACCACGGCCGTGCTCAGCTGCGCACCCACGCCGAGCTGGTCTCCGAGGAACACGATGAACGCCGCGACGAGCACGTTGAAGAGGAACGAGGTCACGAACACCCGGTCGTCGAACTTCTTCTCCAGACGCGCACGCACGGCGCCGAACAAGGCGTCGAGAGCCGCGACGACCGCGATCGGGAGGTACGGCTGCAGCTCGGCGGGCACGGTCGGCTGCAGCACCAGGCCGAGCACGACCCCGATCACGAGCCCGATCACTGCGATCATCGTGCGCCTCCTCCCCTCCTCGGACCGTTGTCAGTCTCGCATGCCACGTCGCTCAGCCCTGATCGCTCGGCACCGTCGAGGCCATCGTGGACGTCGAGCCCGCAGGGAGCTGGAGGTCGTCCGCCACCACGAGCTGGCTCGTGATCCCCCACGCCGAGCTCAGTGCACTCAGGTGCGCTGCACCGGAGGTCCGAGCGAAGGAGGTGCGCATCCCCTCCGGGTCCCCGATCGCCTCGATCTGGTACGGGGAGACCAACGGCTGCAGGTCGACGAGGACCGCAGACCCCGCCGTGCGGATCGCTGTCGACCCGGTGAGCCGGATCCCGTTGATCGCGATCGACTCGGCGCCGCTCGCCCACAGGGCGTTGACCACGACCTGCAGGTCGAAGTCCTGCACCCGCTCGTTCTCGCTGCCTGGCTCGCCGGCCTGCGCCCGCGAGGAGTCGGCCATCGTGATGACGACCCCCGGACCGGCCACAGCGGTGGTGCCCGCCCAGATGCCGAGCTCTGCGGCCTGCGCGTTCGTCGATGCGGCGGCATCGCCGAATGCCTGCTCCTGCAGCTCCTGGATCTCGGAGCGGAGCCCGGCGTTCTCTTCCACGAGCCCCGCCGTGATCTCGGAGCGCTCCCGGATCTGCTCGACCAGCAGCTGTCGCGCGCTCGGCCCGGGAGCCGGGTTCCGCAACTCGCGCGCCGCCCACACGCCACCGAGCCCGATCGCAGCCGCGAGTACGGCAACGAGCAGCGCCCTGCCCGCACGCTGCAGCCCACTCGATGGCGCCTCACCCGCCTCGCGCCGCGCTGCTGCCTCCGCGTACCCGGCGTCCAGCGGACGTTCCATGACCTCGCGGAGCAAGGTCATCGAGGCGTCGGGCCGGGGCTCGGCGGGGGGCGGGACGTCCCGCTCTGTCACGGTCGTACCCTGCTCGCCACCGTGTCAGCGGTGACGATCTGGCGGAACTGGTCCACGTACAGGGCGGCCGCGCACCAGTACAGGAAGACGCCCCACCAAGCAGCGGCCCACCCGACCACCCACGCGACATCACCGGGGACGCCGTCGAGATTCGTCAGGAGCAGGAGCGGGAAGGCGTACATGAGCGCGAAGGTGCCCGCCTTCCCGGCCAGGTGCACCGGAAAGCCGGGATAGCCGCGGCGCACCATGAAGGGCAGCATCACGCCCACGACCGCGTCACGGGCGAAGACCACGGCCACGAGCCACCACGGCACCAGTCCGCGCACGGCCATGCCGATGAGCGTGACCGCGATGAAGAGTCGGTCCGCGGAGGGGTCCAGGAATCGGCCCAGCTTCGAGATCTGGTTGAAGCGGCGGGCGATCAGGCCGTCGAACCAGTCGCTGGCTGCGGAGGCGATCAGCACGATCACAGCGGCCACGTCCTGTCCACGCAGGATCAGGACCAGCACCACGGGGACCATGAGCAGCCGGACGAACGAGATGACGTTCGGGATGGTCCAGACACGATCGGGCGCGGTGTCGACGTCCTCGACCCTCTCGCGCTCCATCTCGCCCACGCCGCAAGCGTAGGTGATCCGGTGTGCTTGCCCGGCCGGGGACCCTCGACGGTGCGAGAATGGCTGCCGCCACCCGGGGTCTCGCCCGGTCAGGGATGGATCAAGGGGAGGTCGCGATGCTCGAGTTGCTCACCGGGTCGGGCCTGGCACTGTCCGCGGGGCTCAACGCGTTCATCCCGATGCTCTCGATCGGGCTGCTCGCCCGGTACACCGACCTGGTCGAGCTACCCACTCAGTGGCTCTGGCTCGAGAATCCCTGGGTCCTGGTGGTGCTGGGTGTGCTGCTGGCACTCGACGTGGTGGCAGACAAGGTCCCGGCCGTGGACCACGTCAACGACGTGGTCCAGACCCTGGTGCGCCCGACGGCGGGCGGCATCGTCTTCGCCGCAGGGTCCAGCTCCGAGACGCACGCGATCACCGACCCCGGCGAGTTCTTCACCAGCTCGGCCGTGGTGCCGTTCCTCATCGGGCTCGTTCTCGCGCTCGCGACCCATCTGGCGAAGGCCAGTGGGCGCGCGGTGGTGAACCTGTCCACCGGAGGCGTCGGCGCCCCGGTGGTCTCCACGGTCGAGGACATCTCATCGCTCACGATGACCGTGCTCGCGATCCTCGTGCCGATTCTCGTGATCGTGTTCCTCCTGACCCTCGTCGCCATGGCGTTCTGGATACGTCGCCGCCTCGCGCAACGCCGCCGAGAACGCACACTCGGCTGACCTGCGCACCTGGTTGGATGGCGCCATGAGATTCGGACTCTTCGTACCGCAGGGATGGCGCCTCGACCTGGTCGGCATCGACCCGGCCGAGCAGTGGGACCGAATGCTGGCGGTGGCCCGCCACGCCGACGACGGTCCGTGGGACTCGATCTGGGTCTACGACCACTTCCACACCACGCCCGAGCCGACCGAAGAAGCCACGCACGAGGCATGGACCCTGATGGCGGCGTTCGCCGCCACGACCTCGCGCGTCAAGCTCGGCCAGATGTGCAGTTGCATGAGCTACCGCAACCCCGCCTATCTCGCGAAGGTTGCCGCCACGGTCGACGTGATCTCCGGCGGTCGTGCCCAGATGGGCATCGGCGGCGGCTGGTACGAGCACGAGTGGCGCGCCTACGGGTACGGCTTCCCGCGTGCTGGGGAGCGGCTCGCCCGCCTCGACGAGGGCGTGCAGATCATGCGGCAGGCGTGGACTCACGGCGTGGCGACGCTCGACGGCGCGCACTACCAGGTGGACGGCGCCATCGTGCGACCGCTCCCCCTGCAGCAGGGCGGCATCCCGCTCTGGATCGCCGGCGGCGGCGAGAAGGTGACGTTGCGGATCGCGGCCCAGTACGCGGACTACACCAACTTCGACGGCTCGCCGCAAGGATTCGCTCACAAGAGCGAAGTCCTGCGCGGCCACTGCGAGAGGGTCGGACGTCCCTTCGAGGCGATCACCCGTACCGCCGACTACAACGTGGTTCTGGGCGCCACGCAGGCCGAGGCCGCAGACCGGCTCGCCGCGCACGAGGCGCGCGTGGCATCGGTGCTCGGCACCGAGCGCGCTGCCTCGATCGTGGAGGGGATCCGCTCGAACATCGGTTTCGGAACTCCCGAGCAGGTCGCCGAGCAGCTCTCGGCGGTCAAGGCGCTCGGCCTGGAGTACGCGATCACCTACTTCCCGGATGCCGCATTCGATCGTGGCAGCATCGAGCTGTTCGAACGCGAGGTCATGCCGGCGCTCGCCTGAGCGCTGGCCGGCGCATCCGGCACCTCAGGTGCGCGCGGTCGCGAACCGCCGCAGCAGCAGGTAGATCTCGCAGCCCAGGCAGAAACCGGTCAGGGCGTTGAGCGCTGCTGCCACCAACGCGAGAACCCCGAACACGGTCAGCGCCCAGGTGAGTCCGAGCAACGTGAGACCCAGGCCGACGCCCGTGATGACCAGGCCCACGACCTGAGCGAACTGCGGTGGCTCCGGTGCCTCGAGCTCCGCCTGGTGCGCAAGTCGAGGGCGCACGAACCTGGCGAACAACAAGCCCTGCCAGGTGCCCTGCGCGCCGCGCACCGCGCCGAGCAGGAACGAGGCCACGACGACGGCGAGGACCGCTGTGCCCGCACCGGGACCCAGCAGGATCGCCACCACGAGCAGCACTGCGGTCAGGGCCGCGCCGACGCGCGGGCCACGTGGATCGATGCCGGCGCGCGGAGCGGCGACCTGGCCGAGGGGTGAGTTGTGGCCGCTCATCGGAGCGCTCCGTTCTGTGCACGTTCGAGGGCGTCGGTCGCCGCCCTGGGGGTCGGTGCGCCGGTGACGCGTCCGCGCAGCTGTCCCGCGCCGTCGTAGACCAGGGCCGTCGGAGTGGTGAGGATGCCGAGCTCACGGACCAGGTCCATGTGGTCGGAGGCGTCGATCTCGGCGAAGCCGACTCCGAGCCCACCGCCGATCGCCTCCCGCCAGACCCGGGCACCTCGAAGGCACGCACTGCAGTGCTCGCTCGAGACCTGCAGCACGGTGAGGCGCTCACCCGCGAGGTGAGCCACCGCCGTCGGGATGGCTCCACCCACCGGGGTGGCCCTCAGAACGCCACGGCTGCGCTGGGCAACCCACCAGCCGAGAAACCCCAGGGCGAGCGCCAGCACGACCACGGCGACCCGCCACTCCGGCTCCACACGATGACGTTAGGTCTGCCGACAGCGACAGTCGCGCGGGGGCCAGTGCGGTCTCGCATGTTGGGCAGTCCCAAGCTGAGGTACCTGTCGGATTGCGCCGTCGGCGTATTGGCTGGCGGGGCGGCAGGGTAAGGCGCTTAAGGTGCTGCCTCGTGACTCAGCCCGCGCCGCCCGCCCTCCAGCCACCGTCCGAGCGGCTCGATCCCCGTACTCGCCTCGTGATCACGCTGCTGCTGGCCAGCGCGTTCGTGCTCATCCTCAACGAGACGATCATGGGCGTGGCGCTCTCCCACATCATGAGTGCCCTGCGCATCCAGGCGGCCACGGCGCAATGGGTCACGACCGCGTTCATGCTCACGATGGCCGTGGTCATCCCCGTCACGGGCTTCCTTCTGCAGCGGTTGTCCACCCGGACGATCTACTGCGCCGCCATGATCTCGTTCTCGGTGGGAACGCTGATCTGCGCGATCGCTCCCGACTTCGGGATCCTCGTCGGTGGGCGCGTGGTGCAGGCGATCGGCACCGCGATCATGATGCCGCTCCTGATGACCACGGTGATGCAGCTCGTGCCGCCGCTGCGCCGTGGTCGCGTGATGGGAAACATCTCCATCGTGATGTCCGTGGCGCCGGCCATCGGACCGGCGGTGTCGGGTCTGATCCTCTCGGTGCTGGACTGGCGCGGCTTGTTCTGGGTGGTTCTGCCGCTGGTGCTGACGATGTTGGTGATCGGGATCCTGCGGGTCCCGAACGTGACGGAGCCGCGCAAGCTCCGACTGGACGCTCCCTCGGTCGGGCTCTCGGGTCTGGGGTTCGGTGGGCTGATCTTCGGGTTGTCCTCGATCGGCGAGTCCGTCTACCACCCGCCGGCGGTCGCACCGGCGGTGCCGATCGCCGTGGGTGTCGTCTCGCTCGTCCTGTTCGTGCTGCGCCAGCGAGTGCTGCAGCGGACGGACGAGGCGCTCCTCGACCTCCGCACGTTCACCAGCCGCACCTTCACGTTCTCCGTGCTGCTGATGCTCGTGCTGATGGGCGCACTGTTCGGCACGATCATCCTGCTGCCTCTGTACCTGCAGGATGCGCTGCACCTGGAGAGCCTGCAGACCGGGCTGCTGTTGGTGCCCGGCGGCCTGACCATGGGGCTGCTCGGGCCGATCGTGGGGCGGTTGTTCGATCGCTGGGGCCCGCGCCCGCTGGTGGTGCCGGGATGCACGCTGGTGGCCATCTCCATGGGCTTGATGACCCAGCTCGACGAGCGCTCGCACCCAGGCACCGTGCTCGCGCTGCACGTCCTGCTCTCGATCGGCCTGGCGCTGACGTTCACGCCCCTGTTCACCTCGGCGCTCGGCTCACTGCGGCCGCAGCTGTACTCGCACGGCTCGGCCACCATCGGCACGGTGCAGCAGCTCGCAGGGGCCGCCGGGACCGCGCTCTTCGTGGTGCTGATGGTCACGCGGCAGGTCACGCTGGAGGCCACCGGCGCGCCGACCGAGGCCGCATTGGCCGAGGGGGTCAGCGGAGCGTTCGTCGCTGGCGCGGCGCTCGCCGCGTTGGCGATTCCGATCGCCGCGATGATCCGCAAGCCGGACGAGGTCGCCGACGCACCCGTGGGGCACTGATCACCTCGGGCCGCGCGTGAGGGAGATTCACGTACGGCTCACGCTCACGGTGGCTTCGTGCTCGGTATCCGAGCTCCCCCACGGCACCACCATGAACACCACCCGACCACCGGGCCGCGAGATCTCCAGGTACGGGTCGTACTCGCCACCGGGCGGGTCGCCATCGGCACGGTCGTCGTTGCTCAGCGCATCGTCACCGGCCCAGGCGTAGAGCTGCAGGTCGTCACCGTCCACCTGGGCGTGCACGTCGATGCCGATCGACCCTGGGTCCGGCGCGGTGTAGCCGATCCACGGCTCCTCGCTCGAGGTCGTGACGGCGACCGGGTCGGCTCCGACCTCGACCGCGGCGACGCCGCTCACTCTCAGCTCGGCGTCGGCCGCCTCCGCGTGATACGTCTCCACGGCCACGATGTACTCACCCGGCTCCAGGTACAGCATCAGCACCGGATCGAGCGAGTCGATCTGAAAGACCGACGGTCGCCCATCGTCGTTCTCGGCGAGCCTCGAGTCGTGGTCGTAGACCGCCATCGTCAGATCCTCGTCGGCGGTGGCGGTCAGCCAGTACACCCCCGCTTCCGCGATCGTCAGCGCGCTCGCCCAGCTGCCACGGCTCGGCACATCACCCACCAGCGGCGTGCCCACCTGCACCTCGCCGCTCGGCTCCGGCGGCCGCCCGGCGTTCCGGACCAGTCCCCAGACCAGGCCTCCGAGCGCGAGCAGGACGACCAACCCGAGCACCCCACCGACACGCGGGCCGCGCCCGCGGCCAGGGGCGGGCAGCGCACCCGGGTAGGTCGTGTTCGGAGCCTGCGCGGGCGGCGTGCCGTAGGGCGCCGACGGCGGGGTTCCGTAGGGCGCTGACGGCGCTGTCCCGTAGGGACCTGACGGCGGAGTCCCGGAGCCGCTCAGCGACGTCGGCGCGGTCACGTTCTCGTGCTGGTCGCCCCAGCCACTGCCGTTCCAGTAGCGGATCCGGTTGTTCGACGCCGGATCGGGATAGTAGCCCGGTGCCCGCGATGTCGGCTCGCTCACGCGGTCAGGTTACGACCTCTGCTCGACCTCCTGGTCGTTCATCAGGCGTGACCGGATCAGGAACCGTACGCCTTCAGGTGCCTCGAGCGAGAACCCCGCGCCCCGACCGGGCACGACGTCGATCGTGAGGTGGGTGTGCTTCCAGTACTCGAACTGGCTACTCGACATCCACACCGGAACCGTCGTCTCGGCTCCGATGTCGAGGTTGCCCAGGTGCACATCGACATCTCCGAGGAGGAAGTCGCCGTCCGGGTAGCACATCGGCGAGGAGCCGTCGCAGCAGCCACCCGACTGGTGGAACATCACGGGACCGTTCCGTTCCACCAGTCGGCGCAGCAGCTCCGCAGCCGCCTCCGTGACGGCAACGCGCTCGGGCGCGCCGCCGTCACCGGGATGGGTGGGAGGCATGGCTCAGAAGAAGCCGAGCTTGTCGGGGCTGTA
>NZ_JBMDXJ010000394.1:0-10046 GCF_048594945.1 Pseudactinotalea sp.
GCCACCGGCGTCGACTTCTCGTTCCACGTGCCGACCGCCTACGTCGAGAACAACCCCCGCGTCTACATCCCGATCCTCCAGTACGGGGTCTCGGACGGCGAGAGTGCGGCGATGCCGGGCTCGGGCGTCATCCTCTGGGACGCCGAGAGCGCCAGCGGTGCCGGTGCGGCGCCCGTCCCCCAGACCGGCGTGGTGCCGTTCAGCGAGATCGGCGCCACGAACGGCTCGGCCATGACCCGCGCGGACTCGATCGATGACGTGCCGACCGTGTTCGCGGCCGCCTACCTGCGCCGCCACATCGGATTCGGCCCGGGCGGGATCGGCGCCATCTACCGGGTCACCCCGGACGGCGCTGACTGGTCCGCACCGACCGCGTCCGCCGACGTGTACGTCAACGTCGCCGACTGGGGCATCGATCTTGGCGGCCCGGACATCTCCGCCGACCCGACCGACCCCAACGGGTTCCGCCCCAACGTGACGGCCGACAACCCGGACTACGACTGGCTGCGCGACGCCCAGGCGTGGAACGACGTGGGCCGCGCCGGCCTCGGTCTCATCTCGATGAGCCCGGACGAGCGGTACATCTTCGCGGTCAACCTGCACAATCGCTCGCTCATCCGGATCGACACGGGTGGCAACCCCGCGGGCACTCCGGTCTCGGTCCAGGAGTTCGAGCTCGACGCGTACTTCCCCGACAGCTCCGACATCCGCCCCTACGGCGTGAGCGTCGACGCGCTCACCGGCACGATGTACATCACGGCCACGAACACCGCCGAGACGAGCCAGGACGTCGCCGACCTGCACGGATATGTGTACTCCTTCGACGCCGAGACGCCCGGCACCTTGACCGAGGTGCTCGACTTCCCGCTCGACTTCGAGCGTGGGGGGTACTCCGAGACGTTCTTCCCATGGGCCACCGAGATCGGCCACTACCCGGCCGGGACCGAGATGCGTTACGACATGCCGGTGGTGGCGAGCGTCCAGATTCTCCACGGTGACCTGATCGTGGCGATCCGTGACCTCGTCGGTGACATCTTCGGCACCCTGACGAACCTGTCGGGGGACCCGACCGACGGCGACACCCGCATGGTCACGCACGTTCGCTCCGAGGGTGACGTGTTCATCGCCGCCCCCAACGGTGACGGCACGTTCACGCTCGAGAACAACGGCGTCCACAACGGCGTGCTGGGCAACGGCGCGCAGCAGGGCGACCAGGGGCCCGGCGGGCTGCGCTACTTCGACACCGGGTACACGCCGCTGAACCAGGACAACGAGTCCACGGGCTCCGTCGTCGTCATGCCCAGCCGGCCGGACGGGATCATGACCACCGGCGTGCACGTGGCCAACGCGGGCCTGCAAGAGGGCACCCGCAGGCTCTACCAGGCCACCGGCGCCGGGTACGACCCGAGCGGCGCGCTGATCCGGAGAACGGACACCAGCCAGGTGACGTCGAAGGGCAACGGTCTGGGCACCGCCTCCGTGCTGGCCTCCGCTGCTCCGATCGAGATCGGCAACTACGTCTGGTACGACATCGACAACGATGGCATCCAGGACCCGGACGAGCCGCCGGTCGAGGGCGCCACGGTCAACCTCTACGAGGTCGACGGTGACGGCAACCGCACCTGGGTGAGCAGCACCACCACCAGCGCACTCGGTGAGTACTACTTCTCCTCCGACCCGACGCTCAACGAGAACGGGTACGCACTCCAGACCAACACGGACTACGTCGTCGGCATCGACAACCCGGACGACTACGCAGCCGGTGGCCCGCTGGAGAACTGGTACCCGACCATCCCGGACACCGGTGACACCAGTTCGGTGGACGCGGACCGGAATGACTCCGACGGGCTGGTCGAGGAGACCCCCGACGGGTGGTTCCCCTTCGCTGCGATCACCACCGGTGGCCCGGGCGAGAACGACCACACGATCGACTTCGGGTACTCGAACATCGACTACGAGTTCGACAAGCGGACCGTCTCCGGTCCGACGGAGAACCCCGATGACGACGGCACCTGGGTGCTCGAGTACGAGCTGGTCGCCGAGAACATCGGCATGATCGACGGCTCCTACGGTCTGACTGACGACCTCACCGGGTACGGCGAGGGCATCGTGGTGGTCGACACCGAGGTGGTCTCCGGGCCGGCCGGTGCGGCGCTGAACCCGGACTGGGACGGTGTGGACGACCAGCGGGTCATCACCGCCGACCAGCCGATCGCGGCGCAGTCCACGATCGACAACGGGACCGAGCACGTCTACCTGATCCGGGTCACGGTCGCGCTCGCGACCGACGCGGACACCGGCGAGGCCACGGCCACGCCGGAGGCGCTGACCTGCACCGACGGTCAGGCACCCGGTGACGCGACCACGGGGCTGTTCAACGTGGCGACCATGGAGCCGAACAACCACGAGGACCTGGTCGACAACGAGTGCGGTGACCTGCCGCTGGTCACGCTGGACAAGAGCGTCACGGTCGAGCCGCACGTGGTTGACCCGATCGCCAACCCGGGCGAGTACGAGATCACCTACGGCCTCACGGTCACCAACGAGACCACCACCGCCACCGACTACGACCTCCAGGACCGGCTCCGGTTCGGTCAGGGGATCACGATCGTCGAGGGCTCGGTCTCGAGCGAGAACGTGACGCCGGGCGGGGTCGCCACGAACCCGGCCTACGACGGCGTCGGTGACTCCTTCATCGTCACCGACGAGCCGATCGGCGCCTCCGAGGTGCACACCTACACGGTCACCGTGCGGTACACGGTCGATCTGCCCGATGCGGGTACGGTCGACCCGGATCCGTCGGCCTGTGGCGATGCCAATGGTGCGGATGGTGCGGACCCCACGGGTCTGTACAACGACGCGAACACCTCGTTCAACGGCTACCCGAGCTACGACGACGAGTGCCGCGAGGTCGGCGAGGTCACGCATGACAAGTCGCTGATCTCGGCCACGCCGATCGGCAACGGTCAGTGGGAGGTCGTCTACGGCATCGAGGTGACCAACAAGGGTGTCGAGCCGGTCGGGTACGACCTGGCCGACGAGCTGCACTTCGGTGAGGGCATCACGGTGGCCGCCACCGAGGTGACCTCGGTCCCCGACGGCGTCACGCCTGCCGACCCGGCCTGGGACGGTCAGGACAACCTGACGGTCACCACCGGCGTCACCATCGCCGGCAGCGACGACCCGGATTACGCACCGCACGAGTACGTGCTGACCGTGATCGCGGACGTGCCGCTGCAGCTGCCGGACCCGGTCGATGGCATCGACCCGGCCACCTGTGGCGACGCGGGTGCCGGAGCGGTGGACGACACGGACCGCGCGTTCAACAACGTGTCGACGCTGACCGACGAGGCTGGTGCGGTCGAGGAGGACGACGCGTGTGCGGGCCCGCCCGAGTTCGCGATCGTCAAGACCGTGGCCGACGACTCGCCGGTCGCGGGCGGTGATGGCACCTGGACCGTGAGCTACGAGATCACGGTGACGAACACCGGTGGCCTCGAGGGCGAGTACGACGTCAGCGACCGCCTCCGCTTCGGTGACGGCATCGACGTGGTCTCCTCGAGCATCCAGGCACCCTCGGGCGTCGCGACGCTCGACACCTGGACCGGTGAGGGTGTCGAGGGCGCCGAGGAGAACCTCCTCGCTGCCGACGTGGCGCTTGCCGCTGGCGAGACGCACACGTACACGGTCGACGTCGTCGTCGCGATCGACGAGGCGGGCTTCGGCTCCGACTCGCTGACCTGCGCCGAGCCCGGCTCGGGCGGCGCCGGCGGTCTGTCGAACGTGGCAGGTCTCGGTCACAACGACCTGACCGATGAGGCGGATGCCTGCGTCACGATCGAGCCGCAGGTCTCGCTCGACAAGACGATCGCCTCGGGTCCGGTCACCGATGACGACGGCGGCTACACCATCACCTACCAGATCGAGGTGACCAACACCGGTGGCCTCCCAACGAGCTACGTGCTCTCGGACGAGCTGCGGTTCGGCGCCGGGATCGACGTCACCGACGTCGAGGTGAGCAACGAGACCCCCGGCGACGTGCCGGTGCTCGGAAGCTTCACCGGTCTGGGTGAGGCGGGCTCGGCAGAGAACCGGATCACCGGTGACGTGCCGATCGCGATCGACGCCGTGCACGTCTACCTCGTCGAGGTGACCGGCACCATCGATGTCTCGACCGCGACGCTCGCGTCGCTCGAGTGCGCCGAGGACACCGGTTCCGGTACGGGGTCGGGTCTGCTGAATGTCGCGACAGTCGACCACGCCGGTGACCAGCTCACCGACGACGCGTGTGCACCGCTCGATCCTCCGCCGGGTGCCGATCTGCCCGACACGGGCGCGAACGGTGTGGGGACGGCCGCTCTGGTTGCCGGTCTCCTCACGATCCTCGGTGGAGCGCTGGTGGTAGCCCGTGCCTGGCACCAGCGGGCCGTTCGCCGGGAGCTGCCCATCCCCTAGGTCGCGCTCACGAGCGAATGGCGTCACGGATGGGGCCCTCGGGCCCCATCCGTGGCACATGTCGGACAGCGTTGATCGCCCCGACGACCTCCTCGATAAGTTGTGTCTTCAATTAATGGGCCTCGGTGCCGTCGGACCACCTAGGCTCTCGTCGGGGGGGACCGATCTGGCACCGGTGCGCGCCCCGTCCGCAGTCCACGGACGGGGCGCACCCGTGACGACCACCCCGGAGGTGACAGCAGACGTGTCGCACGGCAGTCGGCGTGCCGTCCCGGGGGAGGGCGGCGGTGAGCGACGTCTCATACGGCCGAGGCTGATCCGCCGTCTGTCGGTCGCGCTCACCACCGGCATCGCGCTCATCCATGGTCCGCACGGTGCAGGCAAGGACACGCTCGTTCGCACCTGGGCCCGCAGAGCGGGTGCCGAGCTGGTCTGGTTCGACGCCGCCCACGCGGGGGCAGCGACGTGGGAGACGCTCACACTTGCGCTGCAGCGGACATCACCGCCAGTGGTCGCGGTGCTGCGAGGGCGAGCGATTCAGGATGGCGCCGTGCTCGCGGAGCTGCGCCGCCTCCAGGCGCGTCACCCGGCCCTGTCCGTAGTGCTGCTGCGTGGCCTGGGGATGTCGCTGACAGCGAGCGACCCCGAGCTGCCCTCGGTATCGGTCGTCACCGCCAAGGATCTGGCGTTCACGACCTCCGAGATCGTCCAGCTCGGCGACCTGGTCGGTGTGCGTGTCGACGAACGCACCGCGCGTGCGGTGCACGAGCACACCGGTGGGTACGCGTTGGCTGTGGACGCCCTGGTGCAAGCCATGCGCGGAACCGGCCGGATCACCGAACCGCTGCTGGAAGAGACAGCGGACCTCTTGATGGGCGTCGCGGCCGAGGGGTCAGCATCCGGAGCGGTCTCGGCCGCCGGATGGCAGCGGATGCTCCGCACCGCGATTCCGGAATCGTTGTCGTTCGCGCAGGTGGGATGGATCTGGGGGACTGCTGAGCCCGAGCGGGTGGTGCAGCTTCTCGATGGGTCCGGACTGGCCCACGTGGTGGAGACCGACGGCGGACCACGCGTTCTTCTGGTCTCGGCGCTGCGGTCGGGGCTGCGCAGGCGGTCGAGGATCGACTTCACGAGGCCGCAGCTGGAAGCCGCGGTCACCGAGATGGCGCAGTGGCTCGACGAGCACGGCGACCTTTCCGGTGCGGCGTCGCTGCTCCACGAGTACGGCTTGAGCGAGCAGCTGGGCGAGTGGGCGCGACGTCGTTGGCAAGAGCTCCCGCGCCTGTCTGCCGGCCTGGTCAGGGATGTGCTCCGCACGCTCACGCGTACCGAGCAGCGGGACCCGCGACTCCTCGCGGCGCATGCGCGGGTGCTGGTCGATGTCTTCCAGCACGGTCACGACGGCAACGTCCGGGCTCGGGACCGCCGCAGTGCGTCGCTGCTGCTCGAGCGTGCGGCCGGCCAGGACCGTGAGCTCGATGATCCTGCGGTCGAGACCGCGATCGTCGGCGTGCAAGCCGTACTGGCACGGGCCGCCGGAGACCACGAGCGCGCCGCCGCGCTGCACGCCCGCGCGGTCGCGCTGGCCGAGGCTGCCGACTCTGCCTCGTTAGGTTCCTGGCAGCAGGGTCAGGCAGCGCTGACATCGCTCAGCACGGGTGACCTCCACGGCGCGGCCCGCGAGCTCGGCCGCGCCCTCGACCTGCGCTCTGGCGACTGGGCCGAGAGCGGCCATCTGCTCCTCTCGGAGCTCGACCGGCTGACCCTCGGCTACCTCGGGACGCTGCACCCCGACGACGACGGCGAGCAGGACGGGCCCCGCGCACTGGACGGGCTCGCGGGGAGCGTCCGCGCTCTCGCCGAGACCTCCCGGATGATCGCTCAGCTTCAGGTGGCCAGCGCGTGGGAGCTCCTGGACCAGATCCCGACCGCCACGGGGTCGGAGGACCCCGCTGTCCTGCTGGCGCTGCGCGCCCAGGCGGAGGCGATGGCCCACGTGCTCGCCGGGACGCCTGTGGCGGGCCTGGGGGCACTCGACGTCGTCGACGCGTTGCTGCACACCCGCCGCCTGTCTGCGTTCGAGGCCACGCTGCTGCGCAACACCCGCGCCGAGCTGCTCGTGGCGGTCGGCGAGCCGGAGGAGGCGCTCGCGGTCCTGGACGATGCGGAGGCCCCGACCGGGCTGGCCTCGATCCTGGTCCGTTGCGTAGTGCTGCTCGCACTGGGGCAGCCGCGCGAGGCGGCCGCGCTCGTCGGCCCCTTGCTGCCGACCTCGTCGAGGTGGGCCGAGACGTACCCCACCTGGATGCTGCTGGTCTCGTCGCTGGTGTTCGCCGATATCGGCGACACCGCCCGTGCGGACCAGCTGCTCGGCCGCGGCGTCGCGATCGCGGCACGCTCGGGTGCGATGCTGCCCTTCGCGCGGCAGGGCCAGGAGCGCATGGTCCAACTGATCGAGCGGGCACGTGAGCTGCGGCTCGACCCCGGTTCGCGCGCGCTGCTGGACCAGCTGGAGGAGGCGCGCGAGCACCTGCGGCTGTCGTCGGTTCAGGCGCGGTTGTCAGCGCGCGAGCTGGTCGTGCTGCACCGGCTCCGTGAGACCGGTGCCACGCGGCGGCTCGCGGCCCTGCTGCACGTGTCACCGAACACGGTGAAGAGCCAGTTGCAGAGCATCTACCGCAAACTGGGTGCGAGCACGCGTGCCGAAGCACTGCGGGCAGCGGCCCTGCTCGGACTGCTCGACGACTCCAGCGTTCAGCGCTCCTCCTGAAGCGGCTGGACAGTCGCAGCCACGCGCGCGGATACCCTCGAGCCGTGACGTCCGTTTCCCGTTCTGCGCCCACAGTGGGCGGGCAGGTCCGGGTCTGGCCGTGGGTCGCCGCCGGATTCCCGACGGCGGTACTCGCCGCGCTCGTCGGCGTCGCGATCACCGGTGCGAGCGCGCCCACCCTCGTGGGAGACCCAGGTGCCTTGGTCCGCTGGGCGAGCCCCGCCGTCGGGACCGTGATTCAGCTCGCGACGGCGGTGACCCTCGGCGGGCTGGTGATGCTCACCTTCGTCCTTCCCGGAGGGAAGGGTGAGAAGGGCGACGGAGCCTGGCGTCTCGTGCGCACGGTCGTCTCGATCTCGGGGCCGGTGTGGGCGCTGCTCGCGGTGGTCGAGCTGGTGCTGGGATACGCGCTGGTGGCGGGGCGTCCGATCGGTGGCGAGGGATTCGGCGACGAGCTCGGCTTCTACGTGACCGAGATCTCGACCGGGCGCGCTCAGCTGGTGACCGCGGTGCTCGCGGCGCTCGTGGCGATGGCGAGCGCTGCCGTGACCGGGTACCGGAGCGCGCTGATGGCGCTGGTGCTGGGTGTGGCCGTGCTGATCCCCGTGGCCACGCAGGGACACGCCGCCGGCAGCAGCAACCACGAGCTCGGGATGAACGGGATCTTCGGGCACGTGCTCGGGGCTGCGGTGTGGACGGGCGGGCTGGCGGTGCTGGCATTGGCCGGACACCGGCTGGGCCGCACGGCCCCGGCGGTGGCGGGCCGGTTCTCTGTCGTGGCGGCGTGGTGCTTTGCGATCGTGGCGGTCTCGGGGCTTGCGAGCGCGTGGATCCGGGTGGGGTCACCCGCCGCGCTCGGCACCCGCTACGGCCTGGTGCTGGTGGCCAAGATCGTGCTGCTGGGCGCGCTCGGCGCGGCCGGCTGGTGGCACCGGCGCCGTACGATCGCGCAGCTGCGGGAGGGTCGCGGCCGGCTGTTCTGGCGGCTGATCGGCGTGGAGGTCGCGCTGGTGGGGGTCGCGAGCGGACTCGGTGTGGCGCTCTCGGGGAGCGCGCCACCGATCGAGCAGGAGCCCGCTGGTGTGCTCTCGCCCACCGAGCTGCTCTCGCAACGGCCGCCGCCACCCACGCCGACGCCCGAGAACATCCTCACCGCCTTCTACCCGGATCTCTTCTTCGGGTTCGCGGTCGCTGCGATGCTCGTGGTCTACCTCGGCTGGGTGCTGCGGCTGCGGCGCCGCGGCGACACCTGGCCGGTGGGCCGCACGGTCGCGTGGGTGGCAGCCTGCCTGGTGCTCGCCTACCTCGTGCTCGGTGCGCCCGCGGTGTACGGGCACGTGCTGCTGAGCGTGCACATGGCAGCGCACATGGCGTATGTGATGGTGGTGCCGATCCTGCTGGTGACCGCGGCTCCGGTGACGCTTGCGATGCGTGCACTGCCTGCCCGCACCGATGGCTCCCGTGGCCCTCGCGAGTGGCTGCTCGGACTGGTGCACTCCCGTTGGGGCAGGTTGGTGGCGAACCCGGTGGTCGCCGCGTTCGTGTTCATCACCACGATGGTGGCGTTCTACTTCTCACCGCTGCTGTACCTGGCCTCGACCACGCACCTCGGGCACATCGGAATGATCGTGCACTTCGTGCTCAGCGGCTACCTGTTCGTCAACGGGCTGATCGGCGTGGACCCCGGGCCGACGCGCCCCGGCTACCCCATGCGGCTGATCCTGTTGTTCGCCACGATGGCGGCGCACGCGTTCTTCGGCGTCGCGATCACCACGATGACCGAGCTGCTCGCCGCCGACTACTTCGGTGCGCTCGGTCTGCCCTGGGGCGTGGACGCGCTTGCCGATCAGCGCGCCGCAGGCGAGATCGCCTGGGGTATCGGCGAGATCCCCTCGCTCGCCGTGGCGGTGCTGCTGGCGATGAGCTGGGCGCGCGACGACGCCCGGATCGCCCGCCGCAAGGACCGCGCCGCTGACCGTGACGGCGACGCCGAGCTGGCTGCCTACAACGAGATGCTGTCGGAGCTGTCCGACAAGGATCGGAGCTGACGTGGCGGTGAATGTCCGCACCAGCGAGTCGCGGCTGATCCGTGCCGTCGGACGGTGGCTGCACCGCGTCAACGCCAGGCACCCGTGGAGTCACAACGACTACTTCCACGGCTGGATCCGGCGCCGTCTGCCCCACCTGGGCGATCCGGGCAGCGCGGCGCTCGACGTCGGATGCGGGCGTGGGCTGCTGGCGCGCCGGCTCGGGCGGGTCTATGACGGCGTGCTCGCGATCGACGTCGATCCCGACATGGTGGCGGCGACACGCGCCAACGCCTTCCACCTGCCGCACGTGGCGGTTCAGCAGTCCTCGATCGAGGACGTTGCCGGCCACGACCGGTTCGACGCGATCACGATGGTGGCGGTGCTGCATCACCTCGATCCCTCGACGGCGTTGCCCGCCGTGCGTCGTCTGCTGCGGCCGGGTGGTCGTCTCCTCGTGGTGGGGCTCGCCAGCCTCGAGAGTGCGGTCGACGTGGCGTGGGACATCACCTCGGCGCTGACGAACCCGATCATCGGGTTCGTGCTGCATCCCACGCCGGTGCGCGAGCCCGAGCAGCGTCCCGCGGCGTTCCCGACGAAGGATCCGACGGTGTCGGTGCGTGAGCTCCGCGCCCTGCTGGCCCGTGAGCTCCCCGGCGCCCGACTGCGCCGCCGCCTCGGCTTCCGCCACACGATCGAGTGGACCAAGCCGACCTGATCGCACCGCACCGTGCAGTCAGCGCCGGGCACGGGACCCGGCTTCTCCCGACGTCGATCCGGCGGCGGACATCGCG
>NZ_JBMDXJ010000395.1:0-1995 GCF_048594945.1 Pseudactinotalea sp.
TCGACGACGACTTCGAGCCGCACCTGGACCGGATGCGTCACTGCGTGGCTGTAGCACAGGAGTTCGAGGCGCCGTTCATCCGCCTGTTCAGCTTCTTCATGCCCGCTGGAGCCAACCCCGCCGACCACCGCGACGAGGTGATGCGCCGGATGGATGCGCTCGCCGCGATCGGCGCCGAGGCCGGGGTCGCGATGGTGCATGAGAACGAGAAGGAGATCTACGGGGACATCCCGGCACGGTGCCTCGACATCGTCAGGACCGTGGACAACGAGCACCTGCAGCTGGCATGGGATGCCGCGAACTTCGTGCAGTGCGGGGTGCGCCCGTTCAGCCAGGGCTACACGATGCTGCGCCCGCACGTGACCTACGTGCAGATCAAGGACGCGCTGCTCGCTGACGGCAGCGTGGTGCCCGCCGGCGCGGGCGATGGGGAGGTCCGTGAGACGATCACGGCCCTGGCACAGGACGGCTTCGACGGGTTCTTCTCGTTGGAGCCGCACCTGGCCGCGCAGGGCCCGTTCGGTGGTTTCTCCGGACCGGACCTGTGGAAGACGGCCCACGAGGCGTTCACCACGATCCTCACCGAGGAGAACATCCCCTTCGCATGAGTACCTCCCCCAGGCGCGCCACGGTGGTCGGCGCCGGTGACATCTCGCGCGTCCATCTCGCCGCGCTCGCCTCGATCGGTGTGGAGGTGGCGGCGGTCGTCGATCTCGATCTGGCGCGCGCACAGGAGCGTGCGGCGAGTGTCGGGGCCGTGGGCAGCTCCGATCTCGAGGCCGTGCTCGCCGCCGGTGACATCGACGTGGTGCACGTGTGCACGCCGCACGATCAGCATCTCCCGGTCGTGGTCGCCGCGCTGGAGGCCGGTGTGCACGTGCTGGTCGAGAAGCCGCTGGCGCACCGTCTCGAGGACGCCGAGCGACTCGCGGAGGCGGCCGCCTCCGCCGATGTCAAGACGGGGGTCTGCTTCCAGAACCGCTACAACGGCACCTCTCGCGCGATGAAGGAGATGCTCGACGGCGGTGGGCTGGGTCGGATCGTCGCGGCGTCCGCCACCGTGGCCTGGTCGCGTACCGGCGCGTATTACGACGCCAAGCCCTGGGCGGGCCAGTCGGCGCGCTCGGGTGGCGGGGCGCTGATCAACCAGTCGATCCACACGATCGACCTGCTGCAGTGGCTCGTGGGGCCGGTCAAGGAGATCTCCGGCCGTGCGTCCCAGTTGGTGCCGCTGCCGGGCGTCGATGTCGAGGACACCGCCACCCTCACGATGCTGCACGAGGGCGCGGGCGGCGGGCGGGTGCGCAGCACGATGTGGGCGACCAACACTAACGCGACGAACGCCCCCGTGACGATCGACATCCTCGGCGAGAACGGCAGTCTGTCACTGCGCGGCGACCTCACGATCACCGCAGCCGACGGCTCGGTCTCGGTGGTCTCCGACACCCCCGCGGATCCGGACGTCCCGGCCTACTGGGGGCTCTCCCACGAGGCACTGATCGCGGACTTCTACGGTCAGCTCGACGCAGCCGGCCCGTTCTGGATCTCGCCGGCCGACGCCTTGCCCGCGCAGCGGATCCTGTCCGGCGTGTACGAGCAGTCGGGGTTGTACGGCTCCTCCTGAGCCGGGCTATCTCTCGCAGGCGACACCGTCGCCGTCGCGATCCAGGTCGTACGGGTCGACGCCGCGGACCTTCACGTAGACCGGACCGCGCACGTACGCCGGCCCGTTGCCGCTTCCTCCGGCACAGTCGACGTCGGAGGCGATCGGCACGCAGGCTCCCCGGTACGCGGGGTGACAGCCGCTGCTCGTGGCCGGCTTCTTCGGCGTCGCGGAGACCACCGCGCTCCAGGCACCGTTGCCCACGGCGTTCCGGGCGAGGACCCGGAACCGGTAGCTGGTGCCGTTCTGCAGGCCGGTGATCGTGACGCTGCGTGCGGAGGCGCTCACGGTCCGCACGGTCTTCCACGTGCCGCCGGAGTACCGCTGCACGA
>NZ_JBMDXJ010000396.1:0-1747 GCF_048594945.1 Pseudactinotalea sp.
CCGGCCGCGCTCGCTCCCGGTCAGGTGCTCGGCGTCGGGCCTGTCGCCGTGACGGACCCGGACTCCTGGTCTCCCACGTCGTTCTCCGCTCCCGCCCTTCACCTCGCTTCCTGGAACGTCACGGGCAACGCCTCGGGTTGAGCCTCGCTCGCTCCAGCAGTACCAGCACCTCGGCGTGGTGGTTGTGGGGGAACATGTCGAACAGGCGGGCTCGGACCGGCCGCAGACTCGGCATCGCCGTGAGATCGCGCGAGAGCGTGGTGGGGTTGCAGCTGGAGTACAGCACGTGTCGCGCCTGCGCGCGCTCGAGCCGATCCGCGAGGTCGCCGATGCCCCGCCGCGGCGGGTTGACGACCACGAGGTCGGTGTCGAGGTACTCGGCTGCCGTGGCGTCGCCCACCTCGAACCGGACCGAGGTGCCGAGACGCTCGGCGGCCAGTCGGGCGCCGTCGACCGCCTCCGCGCTCACCTCGACCCCCACCACCTCCCGGCCCGGCTGCGCGAGGTGCAGGGCGAACCCGCCCACGCCGCAGTACAGGTCGGCCACGCTCCCCGGCGACACCTTGCTCGCCCACGCTGCGGCCTCGCGGTACAGGCCCGCCGCGACCGTGCTGTTCGTCTGGAAGAACCCGCCCGGCCGCAGCAGCAGGTCGATCCCGTTCAGCCGCATCGTGAGCACCTGCGTCTCGGTGAGTGGGATCTCCTCGGCCCCCTCGGTGAGCGCGACGTGCGCGGGCCGCAGGTTCGCGCTGATCACCACGGCGTTCGGCAGCTGCTCCTGCAGCCAACCCACGTGCTTGCGCAGCCGGGGCAGCGCCTCGGTCGAGCGCAGCACGAACCGCACCATCAACTCGCCCGCCGGCGAGCGCGTCACCAGCACGTGCTTCAACTCGCCACGCCGCTGCGGCACCGAGTACGGGGTCAGCCGCGCGCGCGTGATGAACTCCCTCAGCACCGGCAGCGCCGCCACGATCGGGGCCACATGCAACGGGCAATCACTCAGATCGACACCCGACCCGCCGCCGTCGAGAATCCCGAGAGTCGGCTCCTCGACCGACCCGGCCACCACCATCTTCGCCTTGTTCCGGAAGCCGGCCTCAGGGCCCCTGAAGGGGGCCTCGAGAGCGTGCCCGACGGCGTCGCTCGCCTCCCGCTGCTTGCTCGCCACCTGTTCGGGGTAGGGCACCTCCAGCAGCGTGCACGAGCGGCAGCTGCCGGCGTGGTAGTACGTGCAATCCATCGTGGGCACAGCCTGACCCCTCGCTGAGTTCGTGGCAAACGCTCGGGCCGCGCGCTGGAGCAGGGTGATGGACGGATGTGTCATCGTGGAGGCTTCGCTGCCCGCCAGGTCGGCATCACGAAACGGACTTCGCTTCACCATGCGCACGACGTCGATCATCCGGATCCTTGCCACCGCCGGCGTCGCCCTCACGCTGGGGCTGACCGCGTGCAGCGGCGATGGGCCGGACGCGCCCCAGCCGACCAGCCCGACAGCCACCGAGCCTGCGCCGGAACCGACTGAGACGACCGAGCCTGTCCCGGAGCCGACCGAGACCACCGAGCCCACTGCAACCGACATCGACGGCGTGTGGTGCCCGACGCCTGAGAGCGCTGCGGGCGCCGGTTGCGTGCGGGTCGAGCTGCCGAACGCCACGTACGACGACGGCACGGTCGTCGACATCACTGCGCACGGCAGCCCGACCGAGGTCGACGGCGGCTTCTCGTTCTCGATGAGCGACGGGCCGTT
>NZ_JBMDXJ010000397.1:0-12310 GCF_048594945.1 Pseudactinotalea sp.
CTCGCTGGTCTGCGGCGCGAGCTCGATGGGTTGGAGCTGGTCGTTGTGGGTAAACGTATTGAGTCGAGCGAGCCATGCCGCTTCGCTGCCACCATCGGAAATGGCCGGGTTGAGTGCGTCGATCTCGATAGCAGCGTGCACGTCCGCGCGCACGTGGCCCGCCTGGGCGATCTCGATAGCGCCGGCGTGATCTCCCCCCAAGAGGCGTAGCTGGGCCAGGGCCTCCGCAGGGCGCATCGTCAGCCCTGGAAGCCCGACTTCGTGCGCCAGGGCCTCCAGGAGCAACCGTGCTTGGCTGCGATCCTCGCCTTCGACATCTTGGAGAGCGAGGACGTAACCGAGCCTGCCGATCCAGACCGGCGATGCGCCGCCAGGGAGTTGATCGGGGCTCTCACGCACAGTTGTGACAAGCTCAGCGAGACTATGGTCCGGCCAGGCAAGCTCCGCAAGGAGTTCGCGCGAATGGACCGAGCGCGTTCTGAGTGCTGTAGCGACCAGAGAATCAGCGTCGCGACTGAATCTGGCGTGGTCGCGAGCGACCTGCCCACGACTCGCACGAAACTCAGAGCTACGGGACATTCGCGTCAGTCGTTGCTTCGCCGCGCTCGTCTCGCTCAGCGCTGTGTGCGCGAAGCAGCTCAAGTTCGTGTTCGATGGAGGTCTGCAGCCGATCGAGGCGGCCGATGTACTGCGCCTGCAGCACGCGGACCGCGCCGAGCACATCCTGTTCGGTTGCTGGGGCTGCCACGACCACCGGGGCCGGCGGCTTGGGCGGCTTGGGCGGCTTGTGGGAGGCCACGGTCCGTCGAGCGAGTTCAGTGGCCCAGGTAGGCAGCGACCTGACGCGACGATCCGCATCGAGGGCGAAGAGGAAGGCGCCCGACAGCAGGACCATCGCAGCGAGGGTCAACAGCCACCACCATTGGAGCATCGCCGCCACGACGGCCACTGCAGTCATGGCCGCCGACAGCGCAACACCGGTGAGCATGTAACGAGATCGCACGTCAACCCTTCTGATTCTCCGCGTCTGAACCGACCGTGATACATGAGCGGATCGATGGAGCGGCCCCGACATGGTGCGACAGGTACTCTACCCACCACAGAACCGTCGGATCGGGGGGTGGTACCGCTGAGCGTCGCAGCATTCAGCGAATCTCTGTCGCCGTCACAGGCACACGCTCGGCAGACATGGACGTCGTGGCAGCTGGCGGCCAGACCGGATACCTCACTCGACGCGCTCGCGCATCTCGCCTTACGCAACAAGTCGACCGTGGCTCTCGACGCGCTGGCGGGCCGGGCCTTCGCCGGCGGTCAGAGTGCGACTCTGTTGCAGGGCATCGACTTCTCTGCCGCCGATCTGATGATTAGCGACCGCGCTGCGGCAGCGGCGCTCGCCTTGGCGTGGGCGGGAATGGGCCGAGATGCGGCATGGATGAGCGCGGCTGCCACCCTCTATCTCAGAATCATCGACGATGTGGGCACGGTACGGCTTTCGGCCGAGCACCAGCAGGCGGCCGCGCAGGCGCTGTTCCTCAGTGGCAGATTCGACGAGGCGGCCGCGCTGATCCCCGAGCTGCGGAAGCTCCCAAGAGTCGTGCGTTCATACCTGGAAGCAGACCTGGCGAGCCCCGCCGTCGCCACGGGGCACGCCACCGAGCACTGGTTGGAGTTGCTCTCCGCCCGGCAGGTCGCCCAGAACCTCGAGCCACTGCAACTCCAGGATGGGGGGAATGAGTCGGGCGATCTGTTCGACCGCCTGGACTCCTGCGCCTCTGGAGCGGCCTCCGCGAACGCACTGGTGTCGGTCGTGATTCCGTGCTTCCGACCAGCCCAGGGCCTGATCACGGCGCTACGTTCTCTCGCTGGGCAGTCATGGCTGGACCTCGAGATGATCGTTGTCGACGACGGTTCAGGGCCTGAGTTCGACGAATGGTTCGAGCGCGCCCGCGCCGTCGATCCACGGGTCCGGGTCATCCGGATGTCCGTCAACGCCGGCGCCTACGCGGCACGCAACCACGGCCTGCTGCACAGTCTTGGCAGCATCGTGACGTTCCAGGACGCCGACGACTGGTCACATCCGCGTCGAGTGCAATTGCAGGTAGAAAAGCTGAGCGAGCCTGATGTCGTTGCCACCAGGAGCTCCGCTGTGAGGGCACGCCCCGACCTCACCCATCAGTGGTTCGGCTACTCCCCGATCCGACTGAATGCGTCCAGTCTGATGATGCGACGAGACGACTACGACCGACTCGGACCATTCCTGGAGATTCGCAAGGGCGCCGATTCTGAGTACCTTGAGCGAATCGTTGCGCGGGGTGGTGAGCTGGCCAATGTTCGCGAATCGCTCGCCGTGACGCGGCTGCGGGAGGGGAGTCTCTCCCGCGGCGACTTCACGTACCAGTGGTCGTCGCCCGACCGGCTCGACTTCCGGGGTAGTTACCGCGCCTGGCATCGTCGAACCGAAGGCGCCCGTCGCGCAGATCCGGAACTTCCGTTCAGCGTACCCACGACGTTCTCGCTTGACCTGACAGGGGGGCGACAATTCGACGTCATCTGGACCGCCGACTACTCCGAAGCGGATGCGGAGTTGGCCCTTGACGTGGTGGCTACCTCGTCCGAGAGGTTGGCCGACGCCGGGGTGCGCCAGGGCCTCTGGCATCTTGAGTCCGCCTGGCTCGTCCGCGATCGTCGGCCTGAGATGCACGAGTCCTGGAGAGACCGGATCGAGGACACCGACGGTCTGATCGCGGTCTGCCGAACGGACCGAGTGAGCGCAGGGCTGCAGGTGATTGTCGACCCCTCAGTTCTCCTGACGTGTGGCGATCAACCAACGTCCGTTGCCGCAGACGACGTCGAGATCTGGTTGACGCCTGAGTGCTTGGCGCCTGATGAGAGCGGTCTCCCGATTGACCTGCTCTGGGTTCGCGACCAGGTCCGCCGTTGGTGGTCGGTGACGCCTCGATGGGTCGCTGCACCCCATCTCGACGCGACCGGACGTGAGGCGCTCCAGGCCACGGCAGGAAGTCTGGAGATCGGCTTCACCAGGGTGCCGGGCTTCGCCGTCGCCATGACGTGAGCTCATCGCCATCGCAACGACACGGTCCTGCCTGCGAACTCGCGAGTCAACGTCAGTTGGGAGTTCTGCTCCATCCAGCGCTTGACGATGGCTTGCTCTCCGGAACGCGTGGCATCGTCCACAGCGATCAGCGCTCCCGGCGCCAACCGCGGCCCCATCAGGGGGACAGCCGGATACCGAGCGGTGGGATTGCGCGTCGCGGGAGGTCCGTCCACGAGCAGCAGACCGATGTCATCGAGCTCGGTGAGGTCGGTCTGATACCAGTGCTGTTCCTCGCCGCCCACGTCTACTGGACCGAGCGGTGCCGACCTCACCTCGATCACATCGTCCAGGCGATGCGCCGCGACCATGGCACGCGTACGCTTGAGAAACTCAGGATGGTGTTCGAGCGCCACGAGACGACCCGAGCCGGCCTCGGCGAGCGCGTATCCCATCCAGATGGTTGAGATCCCGCTGCCACACTCGACGATCAGCTGAGGACGTTCCTCGGTGATGATGTCGACGAGCCGCGCAATCGCTGTCGGCGCGAGCGCGGAGGCAGCATGTGCCTCGAAGGCGGCCTTCGGTTGGAATCGTTGGTGCAGTACCAGCAGTGCAGAGACTTCTCCCACCGGCTCGTACCTGATCTGGGTAAGCGCCGACCGGGTCTCGGCCAAGCCCTCCTCGTTCCGTGCATCGCTGGCCGCCTGGGCATTGTCGAGCGAGGTGAGCTGTTCACGCATCGCCGTCAGGCGATCGGCAACGTCGGCTGCGGCCTTCCGAGCGTTGCGTGGCATGGCCTGGACGTCGGCGAGCAGTTCGCGCGTCTCGTCGATCCGTCGATCAAGGCGATCGACTCGGCGAGCGACACCACGCAAGAGCTCGTTCGTCTCCTGGCCGCGTCGTCGGATGTCGATGAGGAGCATCGAGCAGATTCCGAGTATGAGAACGAGACTTGCCCACGCAGCCACGGGAAGATCGCTTGCCACCAGCGCCACGGCGGCGATACCAAGGACACCCACGGCCGCGAGCATGACGAGCTGTCGTCGAGTCAGTCGTCGCATGCGCAGGCTCCTCGTTCATGCTGCCGGACCGAGCGGTCCAGGACAGAGCATAGGCCGGAGCGAGGACCCACAAGGAGCGAGGACCCACAAGGAAGGACCCCCAGGTTGGTTCCCGCAGGGCCAAGAGGTCGAGCCCACGTCGGTTAGGTGATCGACTCCACCCAGGTCGACCTGAGGCCGAGCCGCGAGCGCAGCTGCTCGCCCGTGATCGTCGTGCTCCGGCCGTCGGCGGCGTAGGCCGTCACACGTAGTGCCGCGTCGCCGTCGGAGCGCTGAGAGATGACGACGCGCGTGACGTTCGGCAGCCCGAAGGCGGAGCGCATCGAGGCCTGACTGATCGTGGCAGTCCAACTTGCGTACGGGTTGCGGCTCTGCAGGCTCCAGCGATCGTCCACGCTGCGCAGGTAGGGCAGGGCACTCACCCAGACGTCCTCGGAGTTCTGTGTGCGACCCCCGGAGGAGGAGTAGTAGTAGGCCCCGATGATGGTGCCTGAGTGCACCACGACCGCGCCGCGCCCGCTGCTGTTGATCGTGGCGAGGACGGCCGACCGCCAGCGGGCACCGTACGTTGACTCGTTCTCCTTCTTCCAGCCGGTGTAGTTCTGCGAGCGCGTGTCGTCGTAGAGATGGCAGTCACAGGAGGTGCGGACTGAGCTCGGCATCGTCGCGAGTGCATAGCTGCGAGCGGCGATCACCTGGGCCTGAAGGGCGGCGGACGACCATGACGAGGGCATCTCGGCGATGCCGAGCATGTACTCGTCCGTCACATTGACGACGTTCACAGCATTGACCCTGCCTCCGATCGATTGGAGCTCCAGACGGCCGTGACGGTACGTTCCCTGAGCCCCGGTCACGCTCGTGTTGACCTGCACCGACGAACCCGGGTTGAAGTAGCGCGTGGAGGCCCACTCGATGTGGATCCGGTTCGACGACGAGGCGGTCGTCCAGCTCTGGCCGTTTGCCTGCACGCGCAGTCCAGAACTGACCGCGCTCACCGTGATCGTCGTGCCTGCCGGAAGCGTGGCAACGGTCGATCCGCCGAGGCGGATCCGCGACTGGCCACCGGAGGCTCGAATCTGCGTCGAGCTCACGCCGGAGAGCACCTGAACCCGGACCAGCTTGTCGGTGTCACGGTAGGCGACGTCAGCGCCGGTGTAGTAGTGCCTGAGGATGGAGGTCGCCGAGCTGCCGCCGAGAGCCATCCCGTAGGCGCCGTACTGCGACATCCCGACGCCGTGACCCCAGCCGGCACCGGCGACGGTGAATGAGCTGGGTGGGTGGCCGACGACCGCGACCCGAACCGTGCCGCTTGTCCCGTGCGGGTCGGCAGTGACGATGCCCGAGTGCGATGTCACGCTCGATGCTCGCAAGCGGTAGCGAGACGACGCCTCGGAGGCGGCTGGTCGGGCTGTCGTCGCACGCCCGTTGGTCACGTGAACTCGCTCCTGAAGCACCCAGCGTGAGCCGTTCCACCGCTGGAGGTTGACGACGCCTGTGACCGGTGCGCCGTCCACGGTCCACGTGATCGTGAACGCGACGCGGGAGCCCGCCGCGACCGTTGGAGAGGCAGCGAGGTCGGGCGCCGCGGACCGCCTCGGGTCAGTGACGACCGTGATGCTCACCGTGTTGCTGGTGCCGTTGGGGTTCGCAGTCGGCACGCCCGACGGACTGCTCACCGTGCTGGTACGCAGCCGGTAGCTGTTCGAGGCGCCGGGATTGATCATGTGGGTGACCGCGCCGTTGGTGACCGTGATCTGGCGGACGAACACCCAGGCGTTGCCTTGCCGGCGTTGCAGATTGACCTTGCCGGTGACCGGCTGGCCGTTGTAGACCCAGGTGATGTTGAGGGGAGTGCGCTCGCCCTTGACGGCGTACCCGGTACTCGACATGTACAGCACATCTCCAGCAGCAGCCTGTGCTGGTGGCGCGTTCATCGGCACGAGCAGGAAACTCAGGCCGAGGGCTGCCGCGGCGAGCAGGGAGACGAGACGGGGGAGCAGGCGACCGAGCATGGTGACGCCTCCACAAGAGGGGAGAGGGGCGCCTGATGCTAGCGCAGAAAGTGGTTGATGGGGCACGTGTTACTTGTGGGAGAGGAGTGACATAGCGGCGCTCGAGCGTCAGACCCTGCCGTTCCGCACCGACCTGATCGTCGCCGTGGTGAGCGACATCGCCGATCGGACGGCCGATAGTCCCTCGACCTTCCGGTACAGGTGCCAGTTGTGCCGCACGAGCTCGACCTTGTTCTCCGACAGTGAGCCGGGGCGGGCGGCGCGGTACAGCGCCAGCGGCTCGGTCATGCCGCGCGCTGTGCCACCGTCGCGCAGGATCGAGAGCCACAAGGCGTAGTCCTGCCGTTTGCGCAGGTCGGGCATCAGCCGGGTCCCGAGCCGATCCCGGTTGTACATGGCGGTGAGGCAGCCGATGAAGTTCGCCTGCAGCATCGTGCGATAGGTGACCGCAGGAAGCGCCTCGATGAGGCGCCCGTTCGGGACAAAAGCCGCCGCCTCGCCGTCGTACTCCGCCTCGACCTTGTAGTACGAACCGAACGTCAGTGCGGCACCGGTCTCGGCGCCGAACGCCAACTGGTCGGTCAGCTTCGAGGGCAACCACATGTCGTCGCTGTCGAGGAACGCCACCCAGCTGCCGCGGGCCTGCTCGATGGCCCGGTTCCGGGCGCCGGCCGCGCCCAGCGGCTCATCCGAGCGGATCGGCCCGATGCGGTCGTCCTCGGAGGCCGCGGCGGTGAGGATGTCCCACGAGTCGTCGGTCGAGGCGTCGTCGACCGCGAGCAGCTCCCAGTCGGTGTGCGTCTGCGCTTGCACCGAACGCAGTGCCTGACCCAGCGTGGCCGCCGCATCGTGCACCGGCATGATCACCGAGACCAGGGGAGAGGACGACACCCGGTGAGTCTAGAGACCCACCGGGCGCCTCGCCCTCAGTGAGCCGGCGTGGTCAGCTTGAGCCCGACGATCCCGCCGACGATCGCGACCAGGCAGATCAACCGAGCCACGGACATCGGCTCATCGAGCGCGATCAGCCCGTAGATCGTGGTTCCCACCACGCCGATGCCCACCCAGATCGCGTAGCCGGTGCCCAGCGGGATCGACCGCAGCGCGTAACCCAACCCGATCATGCTCGCGACCAGCGCGACCCCGAAGATCACCGACGGCCACAGCTTCGTGAACCCCTCGGACCGGGTGAGGGCACCGGCCCAGACGCTCTCCAGCAGACCCGAGATGACCAGAACGATCCATGCAGCAACCATGACGTGCCCCCTCCCAGGGGCTCCTCACGCCGTCGTCGTGTCCGGGTACGGCGTGCCTCGTCCGGGGGTGCGCCGGGCTCCCGGCGTCCGAGATCCAGGGTAGCCAGCCCGACGGCGGAGGTCACGCGATGGCGACCAAGGTCACCAAGAGGTGCTCTGTCGCGCTCTGAGCGTCAGCGAGCCTGCCAAGGATCGATCAGGTCGACGCCCGTGTCTGCGAAGTGGCGGATGTTGCGTGTGGCCACCGCAAAGCCGTTCGCCGCTGCAGTGCCGGCGAGGTACGCGTCTGCCACGGGCAGCGGGCGGCCGGATGCGCGTGCGGCCGCGGTCATGTCTGCGTAGCGTCGTGCTGCCTCTTGATCGAACGGGAGCACCCTGCCGGCGAACAGGCCCAACAGTTGGTCGAGCGCCCGCGTGAGCCGTTCCGCCCTGGCGCCGCCAGGCAGCACGCGGAGGCCGAAGAGCAACTCCGCGAGCGTCACGCTCGACAGGTACAGGGTGCCGGCGGCCTGGTCGTTCAGCCAGCCCACCACGTGGGGATTGGGCTCGGGCCGCATCGCTTCGGAGAAGACATTGGTGTCGAGGACGATCATGGCAGCGCCAGCGGCTCCGCGGGCGTCCTGTCGCGAGCGGTCTCCAACACGGTCGCATCCTCATCGGTGAACGCCAAGTCGCGACCCAGCGAGACGAGGGCATCACCGAGCCGCACTCGCTGCGAGGGCACCAGGGCGGCGCTCAGAATCTCGCGCACCTCGGCTTCCGCGCTACGGCCATGCTCGGCGGCGCGTACCTTGAGCGCGCGATGCACCTCGTCAGGAACGTTTCTCACGGTAAGGACTGCCATCGGTCGACCTCCACCTGTCGGTGACAGCAGTTTACCAAACTGCAGTCACTTGGTATAGGGCACGCCTCTTGGGGCCTGCCCTCAACTCGGATACCGTGAGCGCGCAACCGTCGCCGCCGCAGAAGGGCTCCGCATGTCAGCACGCGTGATGGAGTCGGCCGATGTCGACGACCGCGCCGAGCTCGGCGACGGCACGTCCGTGTGGCACCTTGCCCAGGTGCGCGAGAACGCCACGATCGGGACGAACTGCGTGATCGGGCGCGGCGCCTACGTGGGCCCGGGCGTCAGCCTGGGGGATGGCTGCAAGATCCAGAACTACGCGCTCGTCTACGAGCCTGCGGTGCTCGAGACCGGCGTGTTCATCGGCCCTGCCGCCGTGCTCACCAACGACACCTACCCGCGCGCCGTCAACCCCGACCTCAGCCCCAAGTCCGCCACGGACTGGGAGCCGGTCGGGGTGACGCTCCGCGAAGGAGCCTCGGTCGGGGCCCGCGCGGTCTGCATCGCACCGGTGACGATCGGGCGCTGGGCCACCGTGGCGGCCGGCGCGGTGGTCACCACCGACGTGCCCGACTTCGCGCTCGTGGCCGGGGTGCCCGCCCGCCGGATCCGCTGGGTGGGCCGCGCCGGCGTGCCGCTCGAGGACCAGGGCGACGGCAGCTGGCGGTGCCCGCAGACCGACACGACCTACACCGAGCACCACGGCGTGCTCACCGAAGACAACTGAGCCCTCACCACGGAGCCCGCATGGACCAGCCCATGATCCCCCCTGCCAAGCCGATCATCGGCGACGACGAGAGGGCCGCCGTCGACCGGGTCATGCGCAGCGGCATGATCGCGCAGGGCTCCGAGGTGGCCGCGTTCGAGACCGAGTTCGCCGAGCAGCTCGTGGCGGGCCGGACCTGCGTCGCCGTCAACTCCGGCACCTCGGGCCTGCACCTGGGCCTGCTCGCCGCCGGCATCGGCCCCGGTGACGAGGTCATCGTCCCCTCGTTCACGTTCGCCGCGACCGGCAACGCGGTAGCGCTCACCGGCGCCACGCCGGTCTTCGCCGACATCGACCCGGTCACGTTCTGCCTCGACCCGGCCTCGGTCGCGGCGTCGGTGAGCGAGCGCACGACGGCGGTGATGCCGGTCCATCTCTATGGTCACCCCGCGGACATGGCCGGGTTGGGCGAGGTCGCGGCGCAGCACGGGCTGCGGATCTTCGAGGACGCGGCCCAGGCCCACGGCGCCACGCTCGCCGGCCGGCCGGTCGGCTCGTTCGGGGACTTCGGGATGTTCTCGCTCTACCCCACCAAGAACATGACCTCGGGGGAGGGCGGCATGGTCGCGTGCGCCACCGAGGAGATCGCCCGCGCCGTGCGGCTGCTGCGCAACCAGGGCATGGAGAAGCAGTACGCGAACGAGTTGGTGGGGTTCAACGCCCGCATGACCGACATCCACGCCGCCATCGGGCGCGTGCAGCTCGGCAAGGTCGGCGGCTGGACCACCGACCGGCAGCGCAACGCCGCCTTCCTGGACTCCCACCTGGAGGGCGTCGTGGTGCCGGCCGTGCTGGAGGGGGCCACGCACGTCTACCACCAGTACACGATCCGGGTGCCAGCCGACCGCGACGGGTTCGTGGCCGCGCTGCGCGCCGAGCACGGCGTAGGCAGCGGCGTCTACTACCCGATCCCGAACCACCGGCTCGACTCGCTCGCGCCCTACGCGCCCGGGCTCGACCTCCCGGAGACCGAGCGCGCCGCGCGCGAGGTGGTCTCGCTACCGGTGCACCCCTCGCTCACTCAGGAGGATCTGGAGCGCATCGTCGCCGGAGTCAACACGCTCGCGAAGGCAGGTTCCTGATGGCGGCACTACTGGCGGGCCTGATCGGGCTCGGGATGATGGGCCGCCACCACGCGCGCGTGCTGCGGCAGATCGACGGCGTCGAGCTGGTCGCCGTCGCCGATCCGGCCGGCGACCCGCACCACGTGGCCGGCGCGCTCCCGGTGCTGCCCGACGTCGAGGCGTTGATCGCCGCCGGCATCGACACCGCGATGGTGGCCGTGCCCACGATCTACCACGAACAGGTGGCGCTCGCGCTCGCGGCCGCGGGCGTGCACACCATGGTGGAGAAGCCGATCGCGGAGAGCGTCGAGTCCGGCACCCGGGTGGCACGGGCGTTCGCCGACGCAGGGCTGGTCAGTGCGGTGGGGCACGTCGAGCGGTTCAACCCGGCGCTGCAGGAGCTGCGGCGCCGGATCGAGCGCGGCGACCTCGGTGACATCTACCAGATCACCACCTCCCGGCAGGGTCCGTTTCCCTCCCGGATCGCCGATGTGGGCGTGGTCAAGGACCTCGCCACCCACGACATCGACCTCACCGCCTGGATCGCGCAGAGCAGCTACGCCGCAGTCTCGGCCCGCACCGCGCACCAGAGCGGTCGCGAGCACGAGGACATGGTGCTGGTGACCGGGCAGCTCGCCAACGGCATCATCGTCAACCACGTGGTCAACTGGCTCTCGCCGAAGAAGGACCGGCTGACGATCGTCACCGGCGCCAAGGGTGCCTACGTGGCCGACACCGCCACCGGCGACCTCACTTTCCACGAGAACGGCACCACCCCGATGCAGTGGGAGTCGGTCGCCGCCTTCCGCGGCGTCTCCGAGGGTGACGTCACCCGGTTCGCCCTCACCAAGCGCGAGCCGCTCGTCGTGGAGCAGGAGACCTTCCGCGACGCCGTGCTCGGCCACGAGACCGACGTCGTCACCATGGCCGAGGGCCTGCGCACGCTCACGGTCGCCGAGGCGGTGCTGGAGTCCGCGGCTACGGGGCGGACGATCGATCTCGACCGCTGACCGGCGGCCACCACGCCGGGTAGCCTTCCCAGCGTGAAGATCGCTGTTGTCGCGCTGGGCAAGATCGGGCTGCCGCTGGCCGTGCAGTTCGCGGGCAAGGGCCACGAGGTGGTCGGTGTCGACGTCAACGCAGGCGTCGTCGACCTGGTCAACGCCGGCAAGGAGCCGTTCCCCGGCGAGGCGGAGCTGGCCGAGCGCATCGAGGTGACCGTGAGTGGCGGCTCGCTTCGGGCGACCACCGACTACGCCGAGGCGATCGGAGGAGCCGACGCCGTCGTCGTCGTGGTCCCGCTGTTCGTGAACGACGCCACGTGGGAGCCGGACTTCGCCTGGATGGACGCGGCGACCCGGTCGATCGGCGAGCACCTCACACCCGGCACGCTCGTCTCCTACGAGACCACCCTGCCGGTCGGGACCACGCGCACCCGCTGGAAGCCACTGCTCGAGGAGACCTCCGGGCTGACCGAGGGCACCGACTTCCACCTGGTGTTCTCACCTGAGCGCGTCCTGACCGGGCGGGTCTTCGCCGACCTGCGCAAGTACCCCAAGCTCATCGGGGGACTCAGCGAGGCAGGTGCGGCGCGCGCCGTCGAGCTCTACGAGGCGGTCCTCGACTTCGACGAGCGCCCCGACCTGCCGCGCGGCAACGGGGTGTGGGACCTCGGCAGCGCCGAGGCCGCCGAGATGGCCAAGCTCGCCGAGACCACCTACCGCGACGTCAACATCGGGCTCGCGAACCAGTTCGCCCGGTTCGCCGCCTCCCACGGCATCGACGTCCACCAGGTGATCGAGGCCTCCAACTCCCAGCCCTACAGCCACATCCACCGGCCGGGGATCGCCGTCGGCGGCCACTGCATCCCGGTCTACCCGCGCCTGTACCTGTGGACCGACCCCGAGGCCACCGTGGTGCGGGCGGCGCGCGAGGCCAACATGGGGATGCCTGCGTACACGGTCGGCCTGCTGGAGGGGGCGCTCGGGGGCCTGGCCGGCGCGCGCGTGCTGGTGCTCGGCGCGTCCTACCGCGGCGGCGTCAAGGAGACAGCCTTCTCCGGCGTCTTCCCGGTCGTCGCAGCCCTCGAGACGCGCGGCGCGACGGCGCTCGTCCACGACCCGCTGTTCACCGACGACGAGCTCGAGAAGATCGGTCTCACCCCGTTCCACCTCGTGTTCTCCCCCGAGCGGGTCCTGACCGGTCGGGTGTTCGCCGACCTGCGCCGCTACCCCAAGCTCGTCGGCGGCCTG
>NZ_JBMDXJ010000398.1:0-22297 GCF_048594945.1 Pseudactinotalea sp.
GGCCTCGGCGACGGCCTTGAGCGCG
Source organism: Pseudactinotalea sp. (assembly GCF_048594945.1). Taxonomy (NCBI): domain Bacteria; kingdom Bacillati; phylum Actinomycetota; class Actinomycetes; order Micrococcales; family Cellulomonadaceae; genus Pseudactinotalea; species Pseudactinotalea sp. The sequence continues at coordinate 26 of NZ_JBMDXJ010000398.1, forward strand.
CCGCGCTGCAGGATGTTCACCGCACCGCCTGCGCCCATGACGGCGATCTGCGCCGTCGGCCAGGCGAGGTTGAGGTCGGCGCCGAGCTGCTTCGAGCCCATGACGATGTAGGCCCCGCCGTACGCCTTGCGCGTGATGACCGTGATGAGCGGCACGGTCGCCTCGGCGTAGGCGTAGATCAGCTTGGCGCCGCGGCGGATGATGCCGTTCCACTCCTGGTCGGTGCCGGGCAGGAAGCCGGGCACGTCCACGAACGTGAGCACGGGGATGTTGAAGGCATCGCAGGTGCGCACGAACCGGGCGGCCTTCTCGGCGGCGTTGATGTCGAGCGTGCCGGCCATGGTCTGCGGCTGGTTCGCCACGATCCCGACCGGGTGCCCCTCCACGTGCCCGAACCCGATGATCACGTTCCGTGCGTAGAGCGCCTGGACTTCGAGGAAGTCGCCGTCATCGAGGACAGCCTCGATCAGCGCGTGCATGTCGTACGGCTGGTTGTCGGAGTCCGGGATCAGGGCATCGAGCTCGAGGTCCTCCGGCGTGGGCTCGAGGTCCGTCTCGACCGGGAACGTCTCGGGGTCGGTGAGGTTGTTGGCCGGCAGGTAGTGCAGCAGCGCGCGGACGTAGTCGAACGCGTCCTCCTCGTCGGAGGCGAGGTAGTGCGCCACACCGGACCGCTCGTTGTGGGTGCGGCCGCCGCCGAGCTCCTCGAAGCCGACGTCCTCACCGGTCACCGCGCGGATCACGTCCGGGCCGGTGATGAACATGTTCGACGTCTGATCTGCCATCACGATGAAGTCGGTGAGCGCGGGGGAGTACACCGCACCACCCGCGCTCGGCCCCAGGATCAGCGAGATCTGCGGGATCACCCCGGAGGCCGCCACGTTCCGGCGGAAGATCTCTGCGAACTGCGTGAGCGCCGCGACGCCCTCCTGGATCCGCGCGCCACCGCCGTCGGAGATCCCGATCAACGGCACGCCGGTACGCAGCGCGAGGTCCATCACCTTGCTGATCTTCTGCCCGTGCACCTCGCCGAGCGAGCCGCCGAACACCGTGAAGTCCTGGCTGTAGATCGCCACCTGGTGGCCGTCGATGGTGCCGTAGCCGACCACCACGCCATCGCCCGGCACGCGCCGTTTGTCCAGCCCGAAGTTGGAGGAGCGGTGGGTCGCGAACGCGTCGAGCTCGGTGAAGCTGCCTTCGTCCAGCAGCGCGTCGATGCGTTCGCGCGCGGACTTCTTGCCGCGCTTTCCCTGCTTCTCGACGGCGGTGCTCGCCAGGGCCTCCGGGCCCTCGGCGATGCGTCGGTCGAGATCGGCGAGCTTGTCTGAGGTGGTCACGTCGGCCAGCGTAGAGGGCGGCGTGCGTGCCGACGACGGAACGAATCGCGCGCTCGATGCCACGGCAACCGGTTGCGCCGGGCCGCCCGGCCCATCGAGCGTGCGGTTCCTTCGTGGCACGCTGGCGACATGACGGATGTCGATGCCCCGGGCCGGTCGCTCGTGATCACGGTCGAGGAGAGCGGATCCACGCAGGACGACCTGCGCGTGCTCGCCGCCGATGCTTCCGGGTGGCCGCACCTGTCCGGCCTCCGTGCGGTGCGGCAGACCGCGGGCCGCGGGCGCGGCGGCCGCGCCTGGCAGACCGACGAGCTGACCGCGCTGACCGCGAGCCTGGTGCTGCGCCCGGACATCCCGCCTGCGGCGTGGCCGTGGATCCCGCTGCTGGCGGGCTGCGCCGTGGTGGAGGCGCTCGCACACGGTCTCGCCAGGCTCAAATGGCCCAACGACGTGGTGCTGCCCGCCGACGCCGCTCACGCGGACGTCGAAGGCTGGGGATCGTGGCGCAAGGCCGGTGGGATCCTCGCCGAGGGCCTGCCGGACCAGTCCGGTGTGCTCCTCGGGATCGGCGTCAACCTCGCCGGTACCGCACCCGTGCCGTGGGCGACCACGCTGCAGGAGCACGGGATCGATACCGATCCGGAGGCTCTCCTCGAGGCGATCCGGTCCCACCTCGCCCAGACCGTGGCGAGCGACCCCGCGACCTGGCGGGACGCCGTCGAGCATCGATGCGCGAGCATCGGTGCGCAGGTCGTGGCGCACCTGCCGGGCGGGGCCAGAATCACCGGCACGGCGGTGGCGATCGATGACGCCGGTGGCCTCGTGATCGCCGAAGCCGGCGGGTCGGAACGGGTGGTGATGGCCGGGGACGTCGAGCATCTGCGGGCGAGCAGCGGCGAAGGGCGGTAGTTTCACGAGCGTGGTCGAGGAAGCTGACTCCGCCGGGTCGACCTACCAAGAGCTCGCCCGCACCTTGCTCGGTGACGAGCGGACCCTGACGACCCTCGAGGTGGCCGAGCGCACGGGGCAGAGCGTCCAGCTGCTTCGCGGCTTCTGGCGCTCGTTGGGTTTCGCCGACGTGCCCGACGACGTCCCGCATTTCACCGAGGGCGATGTCGCGGTCTTCGTGCGGATGGCTGCGCTGGTCGAGGAGGGAACGGTGGGCCTGAACGCCGCGCAGACGCTGGTGCGTGCGCAGGGCCACAGCGCCGACCGGCTCGCGCTGTGGCAGCTGGAGGCGCTGGTCGAGGATGCCGCGGCTCGGTACCGGCTGGACGACACCTCCGCCCGGCTGGTGGTGCTCGACCGCCTGGCCGCGCTCGTCCCGGTGCTCGAGCAGCAGATGGTGCACACCTGGCGGCGGCAGCTGGTGGCGCTGCTGGGGCGCCTCGACCGTGACATCGCGCGTGCGCACGCGCCGCAGCCGCCGGAGAACGGGGAGCTGCCACTGGAGCGTGCCGTGGGCTTCCTCGACATGGTCTCCTTCACCGAGCGCACCGCCGGACTCACACCGGCAGCCCTCGCGGACCTCGTGCAGAGCTTCGAGACGGCCGCGCGGGACACCATCGCGGGCAATGGTGCTCGCGTGGTCAAGACGATCGGGGACGCGGTGCTGTTCGTCGCCGATGACCTGCGCACCGGGGCAGAGGTCGCGCTGCAGCTGCTCGAGGTGATGAGCCGCGCGGGCTTCGAGGTGCGCGGTGGGCTGGTGTGGGGGCGGGTGCTCTCGTTGTCGGGGGATGTCTTCGGGCCGAGCGTCAATCTCGCCTCACGGCTCGGTGACGTCGCACCGGCCGGAGCGGTGGTGCTCGACGACGTGAGCGCGGCCCTGCTCGAGGCCTCCGAGCCGGGGGTGACGCTGTCGGCGCAAGCCCCGGTCGCGGTGCAGGGCCTGGGGGTGGTGCGGCCCGTGCGGCTCGGCCGTGCTCATCATGACGACGGCGGTGGGCCGGCTGCGGTTTGACACTCACCACCCCGCTTCATGGCATTAGCATGGCCGAGTGACCCGAGTCCTATTAGCTGAGGATGACCCTGCCATTGCCGAGCCGTTGGCTCGTGCGCTGTCGCGTGAGGGCTACGACGTGTCCGTGCACGGCACCGGTGGCGGCGCGATCGACCAGGCGAGCTCTGCGGACCTGCTGGTCCTCGACCTCGGCCTGCCCGACATGGACGGTCTCGACGTGGCCCGCTGGGTGCGCAACCAGGGGATGAGCACCCCGATCCTGGTGCTGACCGCGCGTGCCGACGAGGTGGACCTGGTCGTGGGGCTGGATGCCGGCGCCGACGACTACGTGACCAAGCCGTTCCGGCTGGCCGAGCTGCTGGCCCGCGTGCGTGCGCTGCTGCGCCGGGCGGGGAGCGACGGTGAGGACGAGGACGAGATCGGTGCGCAGGACGTCAAGGTCGATGTCGCCGCGCACCGGGCGTTTCAAGGTGAGCGTGAACTGTCTCTGACGGCGAAGGAGTTCGAGCTGCTGCGCGTGCTCGTGCGGGAGGCCGGCTCCGTGGTCTCGCGTGAGTCGCTGATGCGCGAGGTGTGGGCCTCCGACCCGTCCGGCTCCACCAAGACGCTCGACATGCACGTGTCCTGGCTGCGCCGCAAGCTCGGCGACGACGCGAACTCCCCGCGCTACATCTCCACGGTGCGCGGCATGGGTTTCAGGTTCGAGACCGAGGAGCACTGAGCTGCGGAGGCGTGTTCTCACCGCGACGATCGCGGCGGTGACCGTCGCGGTCCTTCTGCTCGGCGTGCCGATGGCCGTCTTCGGCGCCGTGATGGTGCGAGAGGCGGTGGTCTCCGATCTCGTGCTGCGTACCCAGAGCGTCGCGCGCACGGTGGAGACGCGCCTGATCTCGGGCCTGGAGATCGATTCCGCCTCGGTGGCTCGCTGGGTCGACGACTCCGTGGGCATACCGATGCGGATCACCGTCACCACGCCGGACGGCGAGGTGATCGCGGCCGGCGACGAGATCGAGGGGGCCGCCCTCGCACGCTCGCAGGGCACGCCCAGCGGGGCGGCCGTGCGCGTGGAGGGTCCCGCGGACGCCTTGTTCTGGCGCGGCGCGCAGGTGGTGATCCTCGTGGTCGTGGCATCGATGGTGGCGTTCGGGGTGGGGGCGCTGGTCGCCAGCTGGCAGGCCCGCAGGCTCGCAGCCCCGCTGATCTACCTGGCGGCGAGCGCCGAACAACTGGGTGCGGGCCGCGCACGTCCCTCGATCAAGACATCGGGCGTCGAGGAGATCGACCTCGTGGCCAGCGAGCTCGTGCGATCCGGCGAACGGATGGCCTCGCGGATGGCAGCGGAGAAGGAGTTCGCCGCCAACGCCAGCCACCAGCTCCGCACGCCCTTGACCGCGTTGACGATGCGGCTCGAGGAGATCGAGATGACCGCCGACGACCCGCATATCGCCGAGGAGGCGCGGATCTCGCTCGAGCAGGTGGAGCGGCTGGTCGGTGTGGTCGACGACCTTCTTTCCGCGGCACGACGCACCGACGGCGGCACCACCGAGCCGCTCCAGCTCTCGGAGATCTTCGAGCAGCAGCAGCGCGAGTGGGGTCCCACCTTCAAGCGGGCGGGCCGGCCGCTGCAGTTCTCCGACCAAGACGACCTCGCCGTGCTCGCGACCCCGGGCGCCCTCACGCAGGCCCTGTCCACGCTGCTGGAGAACTCCCTCAAGTACGGCGACGGCACCACCAGCGTGGAGGCGCGCCCCTCGAAGTCAGGTGCCGAGGTGGGCGTGGTGATCGAGGTCGCCGACGAGGGCCAAGGCGTCTCCGACGACCTCGCCCCGCGCATCTTCCAGCGCCATGTCACCTCCGGCAAGGGCACCGGCCTCGGCCTCGGCCTCGCCCGGGATCTCGTGACTGCCGACGGCGGCCGGCTGGACCTCGCGCAACGCCGCCCCGCGGTCTTCGCCATCTTCCTCGCCGCCGTGCCCAAGCGCCTCACCGACCACGACGTGCTTCCGCCGGGATCGATGGTGGTGGTGGGGAGGAGGCGGCGGCGGCGCTGAGGTCTCCCGGCTGGCGGGTGACTGCGGCTGGGTGCCCGCTCCGCGGGGTTCTGCGCGCGAGAAGAACCATCCGCACGCTCGTTCCTCGCGTGCTCCCGCCAGACCCAGCCATTCTCGCGCGCAGAACCCCGCGCATCGGGCTGTCGTGACCGCGCCTCTGAGGTGGCTCAGCGCGCGCGGCTCGGTGCTAGGGGGTCTTCTGTGGGGACGGGTCGGGTTCGAGGTGGGCGGCTGCGGCGAGCGAGCGGCCGTCGCGGGTGCGGACGCGGCGGAAGGTCCAGATCTTGTTGAGCACGAACGAGACCGGGGTCACGAGCACCACCGAGATCAGCTGCGCCCAGTAGACCTTGGTGCGGAAGCCGGTGGTGTCATCGAACACGTCGGTGGGTAGCTCGAGCGGGGAGTGGGGGTGCATCAGCAGCGTGAGGATCCCCAGTCCCACGATCTGCGCCGCGAGCCCGACCACGAGGAACGGCGGGTACTCCCGCCACCACGGTGAGTGCTTCGCGCTGCGGAACGTCCACCAGCGGTTGAGCTGGAAGTTCCACAGGTTGGCCACGAGGAACGCGAGCGTGGAGAACACGTGGTACCAGCGCACGTTGAAGTCCGTGTACGGAAGGTCGACCGCGATCGCCTCCGGGTGCGCGCCCAGCCGCTTGCAGATCACCATCACGAGCAGGTTGACCGCCACACCTGTGCCGCCCACCAGCCCGAACCGGAACAGCTGGATCCAGTTGCTGCGGTGCCGCACCAGCAGCCAGTGTCTGAGCCGTTCCACGGCGTCAGGATGCCACGCGGGGCTGAGCAGTTCCCTCGTCGAGCACGGGCAGGGCTGCCCGGTAGGCTTGCTGCCCGTGGGTCCCGTGGGCGCTGTGGTGGGGGGCGGGCAGCTGGCCCGCATGATGGCCGAGCCTGCGGCCGCGTTGCAGATCCGGCTGCGTGCCTTGGTCGAGGCAGCCGACGGCGCCGCCGCCCAGGTGCTCCCCGACAGCCCTGTGGGCACCCCGAAGGACATCGCGGACCTGCGTGGCCTGGTCACCGGAGCCGATGTGCTCACGTTCGAGCACGAGCACGTCCCCGGCGACCACCTGCGCGCGCTGCAGGCCGAAGGTGTCAGCGTCCAGCCCGGTCCGGACGCCCTGTCGTGTGCGCAGGACAAGCTCCACATGCGGACCCGCCTCGGTGAGCTCGGCGTCCCGTGCCCGCGCTGGGCGCGCATCGACAGCCCGGCAGATCTCGAGTCGTTCGCCGAGCAGGTCGGCTGGCCGGTCATCGTCAAGACCCCGGTGGGCGGCTACGACGGCAAGGGTGTCCGGGTGGTGAGCTCCGCCGTCGAGATCTCCGACTGGATGGCCGACGGCGGCCCTCTCCTCGCGGAGGAGAAGGTCCCGTTCGTGCGTGAGCTCGCCGCGCTGGTCGCGCGGCGCCCCTCGGGCGAGATGCGCTCGTGGGCGGTGGTCGAGACGATCCAGCGCGACGGCGTGTGCGCCGAGGTCGTCTCACCCGCGCCCGGGCTCGAACCCGGGCTCGCTGAGCAAGCCGAGGAGATCGCCCGCACGGTCGCCGAGGGCGTGGGCGTCACCGGGGTGCTTGCCGTGGAGATGTTCGCGACGGCGGAGGGTGTGGTGGTCAACGAGCTCGCCATGCGCCCGCACAACTCGGGCCACTTCTCGATCGACGGGTCGGTCACCAGCCAGTTCGAGCAGCACCTGCGTGCGGTGCTCGACCTGCCGCTGGGGGACACCGCCGCGACCGCGCCGTGGGCCGTGATGATCAACCTGCTCGGCTCCGACCTGGAGGACCCGAGCACGGCGTACCCGGCCCTGATGGCGCGCTATCCCGAGGCCAAGGTGCACCTGTACGGCAAGGCGGTGCGCCCGGGCCGCAAGCTCGGCCACGTGACCGTGACCGGCGATGACCTGGCGACCTGCCGCGAGAAGGCGACCGCCGCCGTCGCGATCCTGCGTGGCGAGAACCCGAGCGAGGAGCAGCGATGACAGAGCCACTGGTGGGGGTCGTGATGGGCTCCGACTCCGACTGGCCCGTGATGGAGCAGGCAGCGACCGCGCTGGAGGAGTTCGGGGTGCCGTACGAGGCCGACGTGGTCTCCGCGCACCGGATGCCGACCGACATGATCGCCTACGGCGAGCAGGCGGCCGCGCGTGGGTTGCGCGTGATCATCGCCGGCGCCGGCGGTGCTGCGCACCTGCCGGGCATGCTCGCCGCCGTGACACCGCTGCCGGTGATCGGCGTGCCCGTCCCGCTGCAGCACCTCGACGGCATGGACTCGCTGCTCTCGATCGTGCAGATGCCCGCGGGCGTACCGGTGGCCACGGTGAGTGTGGGCGGCGCCCGCAACGCCGGGCTGCTCGCCGTCCGCGTGCTCGCCGCCGGCGGCGACGACCTCGGCGCCAGGCTGCGCGAACAGATGGCGACGTTCCAGGACCAGCTGCGTCAGGCCGCCGTCGAGAAGGGTGCCAAGTTGCGCGCCCAGCGGGCGCAGAAGCCGGGGTTCAACGCAGGCTGACGGCCCGCCCGAGCGTAGCCGCGATCACACGCGCACACTCCGAGGGAGTCTGCTCGGAGGTGTCGAGTTCCAGGTCGGACCGCACGGCCTCCTCGACGGCGTGCTGCCACCGCTGCACCGGGTCGGGGGTGTGCGCGCTGGCCACGTAGCCTGCGCCGCCCCACGTCGCGCGACGGCGCTCGCGGATCACCTCGAGGGGGCAGCGAACGCCCACCACCAGCGTGGGCACGCCGCGGAGCTGCTGCTGCGCGATCGCGAACGTGTCGAGCGGGGTCGCGTAGTCGTGGTGGTGCACCGCGTCGACGACGACGTCGAGGCCGAGACGGGCGTGCACGGCCACAGCGCCGTACAGGGCCTCGGTGAGCGTCGACACGAGCGGCTCCAGATCAGGGCGCTCCCCGCCAGGCCGCAGCCCGATGCCGGGGTGCAGGTGAGCGGGCGTCGCGGCGACCGAGGAGTCGACCCCGAGGTGGATCCACGTCCCCTCGACGGAACTCTGCACCGCGGCCGCGATGCTGCTCTTGCCCGATCGGGGCGGTCCGTTGAGGATGACCACGTGGCCGGTGGCGGCTGTCATGACCGTCAGTTCATCACGCCGCTCGGGATCGGTGGTCAGCTCGGAGGCCGAGTCGACTCCCGAACCACGAGCGTGGGGCTGATCGCCACGCGGTGGATCGCGCGCGCGGGGTCGGCGAGGCGCTCGAGCAGCAGCGCCACGGCGGCGCGGCCGACCTCCTGACGCGGCGGGCGTAGCGCGGTGAGCGGGGGAGAGGCGAGAGCGGCTACTTCGTCGTCATACGAGACCACGGAGAGGTCCTGCGGGATCGTGGTGCCGCGGCGGGCAGCCATCTGGGCGAGTCGGACCGCCTCCGGGTCGGAATGCACGAACAGCCCGGTGACGCCATCGGCGAGGAAAGTCTCGAGCGCGGCGGTCAGCGTCGGCTCGAACTCGGCCGTGTGTCGATTCGGGACGAACGCGACGGGCGCGGGGGCGAGGCCGAGCGCGGCGGTGGCGCGTTCCCATCCTTCCTGGATCTCCTTGGTATGGGGGGTGTCGGCGAGCACGGCGCCGATCCGGCGGTGGCCGAGCTGTGCCAGGTGGTGGGTGGCCATCTCGCCCCCGAGCCGGTGGTCGGAGATCACCGAGGGAACGGCGCGCTGGTAGTGGTCCACGACGGCGGTGCGCTCGACCAGCACCACCGGCACCGGTGCTTCGCGGAGCCACTCGCGCGTGCGCTCGCCGGACTCGCTGCTCATGTTGGGCGCTGCGAGTATGCCGACGCAACCGGCATCGACGAGGCCATCGAGATCGGGCCGCTCGTCGGTGGCCGAGTAACTGGACTCGTGCAGCAGCAGCCGCAGGCCCGCCCGGCGCACCTCGCTCTCCACGCTGCGGGCGATGTCCGGCCAGTAGACGGTGAGCGACGGGACGAGCATGCCGATGAGGCCATGTCGAGGTGCGGCGGGGGCGTCGCGCCGGGTGGGCTCGCTCGCGGTCGGCTCGTCGATCGCGGTGGCGCCACCGTGCACCCGTGCGACCAGGCCGGCTTCGGCGAGGTCGTCGAGGTCACGGCGGATCGTCACCGGTGTCACGGCGAACTCGGCGGCGAGCTGGGCTACCCGGACCGTGCCGTGTCGGCGAACCACGGTGAGGATCTGGGTGCGCCGAGACGCGCCGAGAGCGCGTTCCTCGGTCGGTGGTGTGACGCCGTCGTTCATTCCCTGCCCTCCTGCGTGTGCACAGTGTGCCGCTCACATCGATGATCCCGTGTGTTCGGTCTTGTCGTGTTGACATGCGCGAAGTTGTTCGCTTACGGTGCTCGCACATCTTAGGCAACTAAGCGAACAGAAACGCAACTTCACGCCCTCGACGGCGAGAGAGATCGGTGGTCATGGGTGACCTGCAGGCGCTGCTGGTGATGGGTGAGCCCGTCTACCGGGAGCTGTTCGGCGCGGCTGAGCGCGAGCGACTCAGCGCGCTCGCCTCACTCGGTGACCCCGCCTGCTCCGAGGCGTTCGACGACGCAGCACTGGCACGCCTGGCCGAGGTCGAGGTGCTGATCACCTCGTGGGGGTGCCCGCCGATCACGCCCGAGATCCTCGATGCGGCACCGCGGCTGCGCGCGATCCTGCACGCCGCCGGGAGCGTGCGCGAGCTGCTCCCGCCGCAGGTGCACGAGCGCGGCATCACGGTGACCTCGGCGGCTGACGCCAACGCGATCCCGGTGGCGGAGTTCACGCTCGCCGCGATCATCCTCGCCGGCAAGCGTGCGATCCCGATGGCGGCGATCAACCGGGATCTGCCCGTGACCTGGGGCGGTGTCGACACCTCGGCGCTGTCCAACCGGGGGCGCACGATCGGCCTGGTGGGCTTCTCCCGGATCGGCCGGCGCACGCTCGACCTGGTACGTCGGGTGCTCGAGCCCGCGCGCGTGCTCGTCGCGGACCCGTATGCCGACGCCGCCGAGGGCGCCCCTGCCGGCGGCGCCCTGGTCCCGCTGCCCGCGCTGCTCGCCGCCAGCGAGAGCGTGTCGCTGCACGCCCCGCTCGTCGAGAGCACCCGCGGCATGATCGGCGCCGCCGAGCTCGCGCTGCTGCCCAACGGTGCCACGCTCATCAACACCGCCCGCGGCGGGGTCCTCGATCACGACGCCTTGCTGCGCGAGTGCGCCGGCGGCCGCCTCGACGCGATCCTCGACGTCACCGAACCCGAACCGCTCCCCGCCGGACACGGGCTCCTCACGCTCCCCAACGTGCTGGTCACGCCACACCTGGCGGGCTCACTCGGCTCCGAGACGCGGCGGCTGGCACAGCACGCGCTCGATGCGCTGGAGGCACTCAGCTCCGACACCCCGATTCCCGGCGTGGTGACCCCCGAGGCGATGGGGCTGAGCGCATGAGGCGACGGGCCGCCGTCGGACATCCAGACCACACACATTCAGGCTCGAACAGCGGGCCACAACCCCAGCAGGAGAGGAAGTAACGCGATGAGGCGCATGATGAAGGCCGGCGTGGCCGTGGCGGCGGGGGCGATGCTCGTGCTCGCCGGTTGCTCCGGAGACGGTGGCGGCTCGGAGGGCGACGGCGGTCCGGTCGAGTTGCAGCTCGCCGGCTGGTCGCTCTCGACCACCCCGGAGTTTCAGCTGCTCGTGGACGGATTCGCCGAGCAGAACCCGGACATCACGATCACGATGCTCGAGTACGACGCGACCAACTACGACACCCAGCTGACGGCAGACCTCGCCGCCGGCTCGGCGCCGGACCTGTACCCGCTCAAGACCGTCACCACGTTCCCCACCTACCAGGAGGGCGGGCAGCTGCTCGACGTGAGCGACGTGGCCGAAGGCCTGCCGGAGGGCGTCAACGGGCTCGACAGCTACGTGGCCGAGGATGGCAACACGTACGCGATCCCGTACCGACAGGACGCGTGGTTCCTCTACTACAACAAGGAGCTCTTCGACGAGGCCGGCGTCGACTACCCGGACGGCTCGTGGACCTGGGACGACTACGCCGATGCCGCGCTCACACTGGCGGACGAGCTCGACGCCGATGGCACCTACCAGCACAACTGGGCGAGCGCCGTGCAGGGCTTCGCGAACGCGCAGGCCGGCAGCGACGAGGACTACCTGTCCGCCAACTGGGACTACATGGTCGAGTACTACGACCGCGTGCTCGAGCTGCAGGATGCGGGCGCGCAGGCCAGCTACGGCACCGTGACCACGAACTCCCTCAGCTACCAGGGGCAGTTCGGCACGCAGCAGGCGGCCATGATGCCCATGGGGTCCTGGTACGTGGCCACGCTGCTCGCGCAGCGTGAGAGCGGCGACGCCGAGACCTTCGAGTGGGGCTTCGCGCCGATGCCTCAGCTGGACTCCTCGACCGTGGACGCCCCGATCACCGAGGGCAACCCGACCGCGATCGGCATCAACCCCGCGATCGACGACAGCAAGGTCGACGCCGCCAAGGAGTTCCTGGCGTACATCGGCTCGGAGGATGCCTCCAGCGCCCTCGCCGAGATCGGCATCATGCCGGCCAACACCAGCGACGCGGTCGCCGACGTCATGTTCGCGCTCGACGGCGTCCCCACCGATGACCTCGCACGGTTCGCCTTCACCTCGCAGACCCCGGTCACCGAGGCGCCGGTCGACTCCGGAACCCCGGCGCTGCAGAGCATCCTCGACGATGCGCACTCGGAGATCATGTCCGGCAGCGTCAGCGCCGCCGACGGTATCGCCAACGCGATCCAGCGCGCCCAGTCCGAGGTGCTGGGCTAGCACTGACCGACTGAGCACTCCTCGCCGGCGGTGACCGACCGCCGTCGGCCATCGCCGGCGAGGATCCCTCCTCACGCTTCAAGGAGCCCTTCATGTCAGCGACGAGCATCGAGCGGCCGCGCGCACCTGGCCGCCGACTGAGGCGTCACCGCACGTTGGTCGGGTGGACCTTCATCCTGCCGAACTTCCTCGGCTTCGCGACCTTCACGCTCGTGCCGGTGCTGATCCTCATGTACCTGGGCTTCACCACCTGGAACGCGTTCGGTGCGGCCGACTTCACCGGGCTGGACAACTACCGGCGGCTGCTCACTGACCGCACCTTCCACACGGCGCTGTTCAACACCGGCTACTACGCGGTGTTCCACATCCCGCTGACGTTGGCGGTCTCGCTCGGACTCGCGATCCTGCTCAACCAGAAGTTGAAGGGCGTCGCGTTCTTCCGCACGGTCGCGTTCTTCCCGTACATCACCTCGATCGTGGCGATCGCGGTGGTGTGGAACATGCTGTTCTCGCCCGAGGCCGGGCCGGTCAACCAGTTCCTGAATGCCCTCGGCATCGCGAACCCACCCGGCTGGACGATCTCCACGGACTGGGCGATGCCCGCCGTCATCATCGTCTCGGTGTGGCGCGACATGGGCTACTACATGTTGCTGTTCCTCGCCGGGCTGCAGGCGATACCGAGCGAGCTGTACGAGGCGGCGCGCATCGACGGCGCGAACGCGGTGCAGCGGTTCCGCAACGTGACGCTGCCCGGTCTGCGGCCCACCACGTTCTTCGTGACCGTGATGCTGACGATCGGATCCTTCAAGGTGTTCGATCTGATCCTGGTGATGACGAACGGCGGGCCGGGTACCGCCACACTCGTGCTCTCGCAGTACATCTACCGCAAGGGTTTCGAGGAGAACGACTTCGGGTACGCATCCGCGGTCGCGATCGTGCTGTTCCTCATCTGCATCAGCGTGACCGTGGTGCAGTTCCTCGTCAACAAGCGGAGGGATCGCTGATGGCCACGCTGACCCTCGACCCCCCGAGCGCACCGCAGCGGCGCGCGGGCAAGCGCACGCCGTGGCAGGTGGTCGGGCGTGCGGTGCTGTATGTGGTGATGGTCGCCGCTGCCGCTGCGATCTTGGTGCCCTTCGTGTGGATGGTCATCTCCTCGCTGAAGAACAACAACCAGATCTTCACGGTGCCGATCCAGTGGATCCCAGATCCGTTGGTGTGGAACAACTACCTGGACATCTGGACCAAGGCCAACATGACCACGTGGCTGCGGAACACGCTGCTGCTCTCGGTGGTCATCACGTTCCTTCAGGTGCTGACCGGCAGCTTCGCGGCCTACGGTTTCTCGAAGGTCCGCTTCCGCGGACGTGACGTGCTGTTCCTCGCCTACGTGGGCACGATCGCGGTGCCGTGGCAGGCGTACATGATTCCGCAGTTCATCCTGATGTCGAAGCTGAACCTGTCGAACACGCTGTGGGCGATGATCGCGTTGCAGGCCTTCAGCGCCTTCGGGGTGTTCCTCATGAAGCAGTACTACGAGTCGATCCCGGAGGAGCTCTCCGAAGCGGCACGGATCGACGGCCTGTCCGAGTACGGCATCTGGCGCCGTGTGGTGCTTCCGCTGTCCGGGCCGGCTGTGGCCTCGTTGACCCTGCTGACGTTCGTCAACGTGTGGAACGACTACCTCGGTCCGCTGATCTACCTGCGCTCGCCGGAGATCTGGACGATCCAGATCGGGCTGAAGTCGCTCGTGTCGCAGTACAACGCCGAGCACGCGCTGATCATGACCGGCTCAGTGTTGTCGGTGCTCCCGATCGCGTTGATCTTCCTGCTCGGGCAGCGCTACTTCGTGCAGGGCATCGCGACCACGGGCGTGAAGGGATGACCGCGGTGAGCCAGCGGCAGCCGCTGCTGCGCGTCTCCGCGATCACCTGGGAGACGATCTTCAGCACGGTCGCGGCTGCGCTGATCGCGAACGTCTGCCTGGCGCTGGCCACCTCGCCGCTGCTGGTGCTGCTGATCACCACCGACCCACGGGCGTCCTGGCCGGCGCTCGCGCTCGCTGCGGTGGCGTCAGTGCCGGCGCTGCCTGCTCTGTTCGGGGTGTTCCGGCACCTCGGGACCGGCCGCATCGGGGGAGTGCTGTCGGCATTCTGGTCCGGCTGGTGGCGCACGATGCGGCGTTCGCTGGCGGTCGGTTCGGCGGTGATCGGGCTGGCCGTGGTGGTCGGGGTCGACCTCGTGGTGCTCGGCACAAGCCGGTGGGCGGTCGCGTTGGGCGGGTTCCTGCTCGTGGTCCTCGCGCTCGGAGTGGCGACGGCGGTGCTCGCCCTGGTCGCGAGCGTCGAGCGGCCGGATGCCCGGCTTCGCGACGTGCTGAAGGCCTCGATCTACCTGGCGGTCAAGCGCTGGTACCTCAGCCTGTTCACGCTCGTGATCCTCGCGATGCAGGCCGCGCTGTTCACGCTGCACCCGGCCATCGCGGTCGGGCTCACCGCCGCGCCCCTGCTCTATGCGCTGTGGGGCAACTCCCGCTTCACGCTCGCGCCGGTGCTCCCGCCGGGCTCCCGCCTGGCCACCTGACGCCGTCCACACCCGATGTCACTGACGAGACGTCACCCGAGGCTGCGCGGCCCTTCGATCGCGGGGCAGCGGTCCATCACCACGTCGAGTCCGGCGTCGAGCGCGCGCTGCGCCGCCTCGTGGTCGATGACCCCGAGCTGCATCCACACAGCGCGCGCACCGCGGGCGATCGCCTCGTCGACCACCGCTCCGGCGAGCTCGGCGTTGACGAAGACATCAACCACGTCGACGGCGACATCACCCGGGATCTCCGCGAGCGTCGCGTAGCCGGTCGCCCCGTGCACGGTCTCGGCCTTCGGGTGAACCGGAACGATCGTCGTGCCGATCGACTGCAGGTACGAGGACACCCTGAACGCTGCGCGCTCAGGGTTGGTGGAGAGCCCCACCACTGCCCACGTGGCCGGGGTGCGGATGAGCTGCTCGATGACCGCGGAGTCGTTGATCGTCGCCATGGCCCCACTGTGGCAGATGTCGCGGATCGTCAGTGAAATCGGGGGTGTGACGAATCGTCAGTGAAATCGGAGTGGGGGCTAGCCGAGGGTGTGGGTGTCGTCGTTGGTGACGGTACCGTCGATCAGCGACTGGAAGAAGGCGGGGGCGAGGGCTTCGTCGAGGAGCACCGTGGAGCCGACGCCGCCGGGGCGGTAATCCATGCTGGCGATCGGGGGAGCGCCGCGCACTCCGTCCTCTGCGGTGGCGTTGCGGAAGGCGAGAGCCATGCGCCCCATGTCGAGGATGTTGGTGCCCTCGCTCACGGTCAGCGCTCCGAGGCCGGCGTCGACCAGCCGGACCTGCTCGCCGGGCTTCGCCACGAGCGAGGGGTTGGCGATCTTGCCGGTGACGGCCTGGATCACCTGCTGCTGCCACTCGGTGCGGCCGATGTCGCCCAACGGGTCCGACTTGCGCATCCGGGCGAACGCGAGCGCCATCTCGCCGTCGACCACCTGGCAGCCCGGCTCTTCCCAGACCAGTCCGCTG
This sequence comes from Pseudactinotalea sp., assembly GCF_048594945.1. Taxonomy (NCBI): domain Bacteria; kingdom Bacillati; phylum Actinomycetota; class Actinomycetes; order Micrococcales; family Cellulomonadaceae; genus Pseudactinotalea; species Pseudactinotalea sp. The sequence goes on from NZ_JBMDXJ010000398.1 coordinate 15,739, forward strand.
TCGCGGTCGTCGACCACGTAGTCCAGGCACAGCTCCACGCCGCCTACGGCGTCGACCAGCCCGGCCACGCCGCCCATGCCGATCTCCACATAGTGGTCCACGCCGATTCCGGTGAGCTGTTCGACCGTCTCGACGAGCAGCTCCGGCCCGCCGAACGCGTAGGCGGTGTTGAGCTTGTTCGCGCCGTGCCCGGGGATCTCCACGTAGGTGTCGCGGGGGAGCGAGATCAGCGATGTCGCGCCGCTGCGCGGCACCGTGAGCAACATGATCGTGTCGGTGCGCTGCCCCTCGGTGGAGTCGCCGTCGAGCACTCCGTCGGCGCGGGAGTCGGAGCCCGCGAGCAGATAGGTGGTGCCGGGTGTGCCGAGGCCACCGCTGGTGGCGTCCACATGGTTGATCTTGCCGTTCGCCCAGATCATCAGCCCGATCGGCCACGCGAGCACGAGCACGAGCAGCACGATCAGCACAGCGGCCACGCGACGCCCTCGGCGCCGCTTCCGCCTGGGCTTGGTCGGGCGCGGTGTCGTGGGCGGGGCGTCCGGCGGGCGCGAGCCCGGCCGTTCGGTCCGGCTGCTCGCCGACACCGATCGCGGCGCTGCGCCCGCAGGCATCACCTGGGTGCGTGGGCCTGCCTCGCGCGGTGAGGCTTGGTCGGGAGCGTACGACGGCGGCCGGTCACCGCGACCGGTCGGCGTACCTCGGCCGGTACGGGGCTGGGTGGGTCGCTTGGCCCCGTTGGGCTCGCGGCGCGGCGGGAGGCTACGGGGCTGGTCGCCGGAGAGCGGCGTGGCGGCGCCGCCGGTGCGGGCACGCGAGGTGGTGCGGCGGACAGGTCGGCGCCCGGGTGGGGCGTCGGGGTTGCTGCGAGGAGGGGTGCCCGGAGCGGTCCGCGGGGGACGCGGCTCGGATGGTGCTTCGAAGTCAAAGGGGTCGTCGGAGCCCATCAGCAGCTCTCGCTCTCGTCGTGGGACCCGTCCAGGCTAGGTGAGCCGGGGTCCGGCGTCGTGGTGGCGGGGTCCGGTGTGTCGCCCTGCTCGGAGCCGGAGTCATCGGGAGCGGCCGGGTCCTCGGCGGTGGTGGCGTCCTCGTCCTCGATCGGGCGGTCCTCGGCGACAGCCGCGAACAGCTCGTCCGCTTCCGCCGTCCACACCACGTTGGCGCCATCGCCGCGGTCGACCCACGGCACGGTCGTGAACGTGATGTCATCGGCGCGGATGTCGCGCAGCGACATCGCGATCCCGGCCAGCGAGGAGATCGACCCGAGGTCGCTGCTCGTGGTGAGGGACGCCGTCGCCGCGTCGAGGAACCGGAACAGGTCCCGGGAGTCGGTGAGCAGGTTCGCCTCGAGCACGGTCCGCAGAGTCGCGGCGAGCAGCTCCTGCTGGCGGCCGATACGGCCGGTGTCGCTGCCGTCGCCGATCGTCTTGCGGACGCGGGCGAAGCCGAGTGCCTGCTCGCCGTCGAGCACTTGGATGCCGGGATCGAGCTGCACGGCGGCGTCCGGGTCGTCGATCGGCTCCTCGATGCACATCTCCACGCCGCCGATCGCGTCGATCATCCGGATGAATCCGGAGAAGTCCACGGCCACGAAGCTGTCCACGCGCACGTTGGTGAGGGACTCCAGCGTGCGGATCGAGCAGGCCACGCCGTATCCGACGTCTCCCGTGGCGCCACCGTTCGCGAACGCCTGGTTGAACTTGAACTCGCGTGGCTCGGTCCACGTGCCGTCCGGCAGCGGGCAGGAGGGGATCAGCACCCAGGAGTCGCGAGGGATCGAGATCAGCTCCACGCGGGAGCGGTCCGCGGCCACGTGGGCGAGGATCACGGTGTCGGATCGCACGCCGCTCTGGCCGGCGCCGCCGAAGCGGGCGTTGTCGCCCTCGCGGTCGTCCACGCCCACGAGCAGCAGGTTGAGTGGCTGGCCGGCGTGCGGGTCCTCGGGATCAGCGGGCTGAGCCGAGGGGCGATCGGTGCCGAGCAGCGTCTCGATGTCGTGGGAGGTGATGTTGTCGTCGAAGCCGCGGTAGGTCCATGCGGCCGCGCTCGTGGCGAACAGCGCGAACCCGGCCACCACCGCTGTGACGAGGTGGGCGCGCTGGCGGCGCGGCCGGCGGGCATGGCGCAGCGTCGCGGCGAGCCGCTGCCGCACCGGTGTCCGGGCGTGCGCGCGTCGGGCCTGTGGGCGGCGAGAGGCGCGTGGCCGCTCGCGGATGGCGTGGCGCACGGGCTCAGCAGACCGGGTCGAGGTCACCCGCCGCGGCGCCGTCGGTGTTGTCGGTCGCCGTGTCGCTCTCCGGAGTGGTCGGCTCGTCCGTCGGCTCGTCGGTGGGCTCGCCCGTCTCGGCACCGTCGGTGGGGTCGGTCTCGGCACCCTCGGGACCGCCGTCGGTACCCGCGTCGGAGGACTCCTCCTGGACGATCGGCTCGTCGGCCGCCATCCGTTCCCAGATCACGTCGACCTCGCTGGTGAACACGAGCCGGTTGGGGTCGGGCTGGTAGGCGGCGTAGGGCGTGGTCATGAAGGTGACGTCGGCCATGTCGAGCGAGCGTAGGCTGAGCGCGAGCCCGGCCATGTCGTTGAGCGAGGCGAGGTTGCTGCTCATCGTCAGCGAGCTGAGCGCGGCCCGGAGCATCTTGTACAGGGCAGGGCCGTCGGTGAGGACGTTGCGCGAGAGCACCTCGTCGACCATCGCCGACATCAGGTGCTGCTGGCGCTCGATGCGGCCGGTGTCGGAGCCGTTGAGACCGTCACCGGAGCGGGCGCGGGCGTACCCGAGCGCGTCCTCGCCGTTGAGCGTCTGCTGGCCGGCCTCGAGATCGAGGTTCGCCTTGGGCGCGTAGAGCGGCTCGGGGATGCAGATGTCCACGCCGCCGAGCGCGTCGACCATGTCGACGAAGCCGCCCATCTCCACCAGCACCCATCCGTCGATCGTCAGGCCGGTGACTGACTGCGCGAGGTTGACATCGCACGCGACGGCCGACTTCGTGTCCCCGCCGGTCGCGAACGCCAGTGCGAACGCGCTGTTGTACATGCCATACCGGGCGTACACGGTCTCACCGGAGGTGGTGGGGCAGTCGGGGATGTCCACCATGGTGTCGCGGGGGATCGAGACGAGCTCCACTCGTGACCTGTCGGCGGAGATATGGGCCACGATGTGCGTATCGGCGAGCACTGAGGTGAAGCCGTCGTCCACGCCGCCATCGGCGCGGCTGTCGGAGCCGATGATGAGGATGTTCAGCGGGGTGCCGGCGGGGGGGTCCGCGGGCGGTGCGGTGGTCTCGTCGTCGCCGGCAGGGATGAGGTCGCCCACGTCGAGTGCGTCGACGTCGCCCTGCAGCTGGTTGTAGGTTGCGGCGATCGCCGTGCTGGTGAACGCGAGCACGCCCACGATCGCCACCGCGGTTGCGCGCAGCCGGTGCCGGGCGCGGGTGCCGGCGTGGCGGGGCGTGCCGGCGGCTGCTCGGTTCGTGGTGGCGGCCGCCGGGGCGCGCCGGGTGCCGTTCGCGCGAAGGTCGCGACGGCGGACCGAGGGTCCGGAGGCATGGCGAGGTTGCGTCATCGAGGCATGAGCCTAGGCAACGCACCGGCCGTAGTGGCGGCAGCGCCGCGCACGGTCCGTGAAGAGATTGTGGAGGGCAATGGCGCAGGTCACGGCGCTGCGCCCACCTCTGCGATCCTCCCCGCCGCCGCCCGCCAGGGTGACAGCCAGGTCGGCCCACTACGATCGCCGGGATGCAGCAGCAACGAGAGGGTGGGCGTGAGCATTCAGCTGAGCGCCGGTGATCGTGTCGCGGTTCTGGGCGGTTCGGGGTTCATCGGATCGCACGTGATCCCGGCCCTGGTCGAGGCGGGCATGAGCGTGGTGAGTTACGACCTGTACCCGCCGGAGCACCCGCTGCCCGATGAGGTGCAGGACGTGCGCGGTGACATCCGCGACGCCGCCTCACTCACCCGCACCCTGGAGGGTTGCGACGCGGTGCTCAATCTCGCGGCTGCGCACCACGACTTCGGGCTCACCCCGGCCACGTTCGACTCAGTGAACGTCGACGGCGCACGCGCCGTGGTGGCGTCGATGGTCGCTGCGGGCGTGACGAACCTCTGCTTCTACTCCTCCGTGGCGGTGTACGGGAACGCGGGGCCGCGTCCGGACGAGAGCTCGACCCCGAGCCCGGTCAACGACTACGGCCGCACCAAGCTCGAGGCCGAGGGCGTCTACCGCGCCTGGGCGGCGCAGCAGGAGGGCCGGCGACTACTGATGATCCGCCCCGCGGTGGTGTTCGGGCCGCGCAACTACGCGAACGTGTACCGGATGATCCACCAGGTCTACCGGCGCCGGTTCTTCCCGGTGGGCGCGGGCTCGAACCGCAAGAGCATGATCTTCGTGGCGAACATCGTGGCAGCGATCCTGCACCTGTGGACGCAGCCCGCGCTGCGTGAGGACGAGGTCTACAACTGCGTGGACCAGCCCGACCTCACGTCGTCGGAGATCCTCGCCGAGGTGTACCGCGGGCTCGGGCGACGCGCGCCGCGATGGCGGCTGCCGCTGCAGCCGGCGATCCTCGCGGCCACGCCGTTCGACCTCATCGCCAAGGTCACCGGTCGCAACCTCCCGATCACGAGCGACCGGATCCGCAAGCTTGCCGATGCCGAGACCTCCTTCGCGGCCGATCGCGTTCGCGAGACCGGGTACGAGCAGCCGGTGCCGCTGCGGCAGGGCCTGGCCACCATGGTGGCGTGGTACCTCGCCGAGGGCCGCGCGCAGGGAGCCGTGGAGCATCTGCCGCCGGAGCGCCCGCGGATCGAGTGAGCGGCTGCTAGCAGACTGCTATCATCGATCCATGGCGACCCTGTACATCCGCGACGTCCCTGAGTCCGTGTCTGAGGTCCTCAAGCGGCGCGCCGCGGCCGAGGGGAAGTCGTTGTCCACCTACGTGGCTGGGGAGCTGACGAACCTCGCCCAGCGCCCGACGAACGCCGAGGTGGTCGCACGGCTGGCCGAGCGTGACCGCTCGAGCGGCCCGAGTACGGACGAGATCCTCGCGGCGCTGGACGAGGGCCGCAGGTGATCGTGATCGACGCCTCGGCCATGGTCGAGGCGTTGATCGGTCGTGACGTCGACGCCGAGCTCGTGGATCTGCTCGCCGGCGATGTCGCGGCTCCACACCTGCTCGACATCGAGGTGTACTCGGTGCTGCGCGGCCTCGAGCTCGGTGGCAAGGTGATCCCGGAGGTCGCGGACCAGGCCCGCAGCGACTTTCGTGATCTCGTGATCGCGCGGTACGCCGCCGCACCGTTTGCCGATCAGATCTGGGCTCGACGGCACGAGGTCACCAGCTATGACGCCTGGTATCTCGCGGTCGCGCAGACGCTGGAGGCGACGCTGTGCACGTGCGACGCCAGGCTGGCCAAGGCTGCTGCCCGCGGAGTGTCAGTGCGCGTGTTCGGGCGCAGTCACTGAGCGCGGTCAGCTGCAGGGGGCGAGCTCGAGCACGCGGGCGGTGTCGCCCTCGGCGATGATCCTCGCGCCGGCCGGGTCGATCAGATCGAGCGCCTCGTAGCGGGGGTCGGCCTGGTAGGGCGCGCTGTCCTGGTAGAGGTAGCGGACCTGGAGGCGCTCGACGGCGTCGCACACCTCCGCGGAGATCTCACCTGAGTCGAGCTGGTCCAAGTTGTCCATGATCAGCTGCTGCTCCGGCGACCACACCTGCCCGGCCACGGGGAACACGACCGGCACGCCCACCAGCCCGTGGGCGCTGGACGCGCCCGAGAACGGGCTGCCGAGGATCGTGCCGTCGACGGCGTCCGGCAGGTCCGCGATCATCTCCAGCTCGCCGGTGGTCACGAACTGGGGTGGGTGGCCCGGTTCGTCCTGGAACACGTTGGCCACCCGGAACGTGCGGCCGGTGATGCTGGGGACCGTGATCGCCCCGACTAGGATGACGGCGGTGGCCATCGCGACAACGGCGCCGGCCCGGCCACGGAGGCGCTCGGCCGCGGCCACGAGCGCGCCGGCTGCGAGCGGCACCGCGATCATGGTGACCACCACCGACAGGCGCGCGGGTGAGGTGTACCAGAGGCGAGAGATCTGCAGGTGGCCGCCGGTGGCGGCGTCCACGTACAGCACCCAGGCCACCAGCAGCAGCAACGCCGGCAGTCGGTGCCGCCGCAGGAGCGCGAGCACGGCGCCTCCGATGGCGAGCCCGGCCACCACGGAACCGGCGGCGGTGGGCCACAGCCGGTAGCGGCCGGAGAGCACCTCGAGCACGGCCACGCCGAGTGGCTCGATCTCGTCTGATGCGTAGCCGGTCACCGAGGCGGCGAGCGGCGAGACGAGGAAGACCGCGAGCATGCCCACCACGGCGAGCGTGGCCAGAACCGGCGCCACCACGGGTGGGACGCGGCGGCTCGTGCGCGACTGCCGGGCAGCGCGGACGACTGCGCCGGCCAGCACCGGCAGCGCCAGCACCCCGGTGGCCAGCGCTGCGTTCGGGTGGCTGAGGCCGATGCCGAGGAGCGCGACGGCCACCACGACCAGCGCCACCGGTCGACCCGTGCGCT
>NZ_JBMDXJ010000399.1:0-1934 GCF_048594945.1 Pseudactinotalea sp.
CGACGCCCACCACGAGAACACGCGCATCGCCGTCGCCCGCTGTCCGGGCGAGTACGTCCACAGAGCCCGACCGCGAGATCGCGGGGATCGGCTCGGGGAGCGCCGACTTCGGATATCGGATCACGGTCGGCGCGTCCGTGACCTGCACCGCCTCACGCAACGCCTGCCGCAGCGTGCGCTCGTCCCGCGGAGCGGCCAGCCGCAGTCCTGGTACCAGCCGCAGCAGCGCCATGTCCCACATGCCGTTGTGCGAGGCCCCGTCCTCCCCGGTGATGCCCGCGCGGTCCAGCACGATCGTGACGCCGGCCCGGTGCAGCGCCACGTCCATGAGCAACTGGTCGAACGCCCGGTTGAGGAACGTCGCGTACAACGCCACCACCGGGTGCAGCCCGGCGAACGCCATGCCGGCGGCTGCCGTCATCGCGTGCTGCTCGGCGATACCCACGTCGAAGACACGGTCCGGCAGCTCCTCGGCCATCGGCGCCAGGCCCACCGGACCCAGCATCGCCGCCGTCACGCCGACCACATCGGAACGAGACCGGGCGATGTCGACGATCTCCTCGGCGAACACTGCCGTCCACCCGAACCGCGACGGCACCACCGGCAGCCCGGTCTCGGGGTGGATCACGCCGACGGCATGGAACCGGTCGGCGACGTCGGTCTCGGCGGGGACGTACCCGCGGCCCTTCTCGGTGATCGCGTGCACGATCACCGGGCCGCCGAACGCCCGCGCGCTGCGCAGGGCGGCCTCGACCGCGAGCACGTCGTGCCCGTCGACCGGCCCCACGTACTTGATCCCCAGCCCCTCGAACATGCCCTGCGGGCGGAGCACGTCACGCAGCCCGGTCTTGAGGCCGTGCAACGCCTCGTACGTCATCTGCCCGGGCGCACCGGCGCCCTTGAGGGTCTTCTTGCCCCAGCCGAGCACCTTCTCGTACGGGCGCGAGGTCCGCAGCGCGTCGAGCTGGCGGGCGAGTCCGCCGATCGTCGGCGAGTAGGAGCGGCCGTTGTCGTTGACCACGATCACGAGGCGCCGGTCCTCGGAGGTGGCCACGTTGTTGAGCGCCTCCCAGGCCATGCCGCCGGTGAGCGCCCCGTCGCCGATGACGGCGACCACGGTCCTGTCCGCGTGCCCGGCGAGGTGGTTGGCGCGCGCGATGCCGTCGGCCCACGAGATCGCCGTGGAGGCGTGCGAGTTCTCCACCACGTCGTGGTCAGACTCAGCGCGGCTCGGGTAACCGGACAGGCCGCCACGCTTGCGGAGCCGCCCGAACTCGGTACGGCCGGTGAGGATCTTGTGCACGTAGGACTGGTGGCCGGTGTCGAACACGATCGTGTCCCGCGGCGAGCTGAACACGCGGTGCATCGCGATCGTCAGCTCGACCACGCCGAGGTTGGGCCCCAGGTGGCCGCCGGTCTGCGAGACCGAACTCACGAGGAACTCACGGATCTCGGCCGCGAGCCGCTCCAGCCGCGCCGGCCCGAACGCGCGAAGGTCGTCGATCGAGGTCAGCCGATCCAGCTCTCCCACTGCGTCGACCTCCTTCCCACCCTGGTGCTAGCGAGTCCCATGCTACGTCCGTGGTCACCCCGGTACGGCGCACCTCGAGCAGGGTGTGGGGAGATCGTCAGGAGATCTCGACGGCGATGCCCGCCTCGGTGACGACCCTCACCCTGCCGTCGCTCTCGACGGCCACGTCGAGCGGTTCGGGTCCGAGCCGCAGCCCGCCCACCTCGAATGGCCGCTCGGTCCGTGGCGCGACCCGGACCATTCCACCCGGTACGTCGGGCTGCAGCCCGAGCCGGGCCGCGAGCAGCGCGACGGCCGCCGCCGCGGTCCACGCCTGCGGGCGGCACGCCGCCGGGTAGGGCGCCGGCGCGCCGAGCTGCTCGGCACGGTCCCCGGAGAACAGCTCGGGCAACCGGTAGCCGAA
>NZ_JBMDXJ010000004.1:0-4724 GCF_048594945.1 Pseudactinotalea sp.
CGGGGCCGCCCCCCCCCCCGTGGGCGCCAGCGCTGGGGGGACCGGCTGGAGAGGCAGATTCAGTGTCGGACTTGCGGAACTGAGCCGACGGCAGAAGCCTGGCAGAGGTGTTCCGGCGTACATGCGGTGGGCGAACCGTCGGGCAGCGCGACCGGTGGCAGCGGCGGCGAACGCGTGGGGACTCACCCCGAACAGCGTGACGGCCATGAGCGGGATCGCGAGCCTCGCCGGCCTCGCAGTGCTCGTCCTCGCCGACCGGAGCGTTGTCAGCGGCGTCACGGTTGCCGTTCTCCTGGCGCTCGGTTTCGTACTCGACTCTGCCGACGGCCAGCTCGCGCGTCTGTCCGGCATGAGCGGTCCGGCTGGTGAGTGGGTCGATCATGTGGTCGACGCCCTACGGGCGCCGACCGTGCACGTGGCAGTTGGTGCAGCGCTCTACCTCGGTGGTGAGCGCGGGTGGCTCCTGCTGGTTCCGGTGGCGTTCGGACTGCTGACCGTGGTCCAGTTCTTCAGTCAGACGCTCGCCGATCACCTGGTCCGCGCCGGCGGGCGGTCGCAGGATCCTGCAGAAGGTGGCGTGCTGAAGTCCTTCGCACTTCTTCCCGTCGACACCGGGACCCTCTGCTGGATGTTCGTGTTGTGGGGGCTACCCACGGCCTTCCTGGTCGCCTACGTGGGCCTGTTCGCCTGCAATCTTGTCCACACGGTCGCGTCGATGCGACGCAAGCACGTGATGCTCGTCTCGATGGGAGAGACCCGATGATCCGCGGCTATGTTCCTGGCGGCTTTGACCTGTTCCACGTCGGACACCTCAATATCCTGCGGGCAGCACGTGAGCGCTGCGATCACCTGACTGTAGGTGTGGCCACGGACGAAGCGCTGCTCGCCATGAAGGGGCGCGCCCCTGTCATCCCGTTCGGGGAACGGCTCGATATCGTGTCGAGCCTCAAGATCGTCGACCAAGCGGTCGCAGACCACGCGCAGGACAAGCGCATTGCGTACCACAGCCATCCATTCGATGTCCTCTTCAAGGGCAGCGACTGGCAGCACACCGTCAAGGGCGTGCTCCTTGAGCAGGAGATGGCTGAGGTCGGTGCTCGCGTTGTGTACTTCCCCTATACGGAGCGCACCTCAAGCACCATGCTTCGGGAGTTCATGAGCTCAACGATCGGAGGCTCGTGATGACCCGGGCCTCGGGCGAGGAGACCGTACGAGCCTCGTCGTCACGGCGCCGCCTGCTCATGGTCACGGTTGCGGCACTCGTCCTGCTTGTCGCAGCGGCGTTCCTCGTCAACAGCATCCGCGGAGACGGTAGCAAGGAGGCCGGCAGCGGCGCTGACGGTCCAACGCCCGACAGCCCGAGTCAGGCGCCGTCGGAGGATGACCCGACGGAGTCGCCCGACCCACTTGATGTCGACGGCCCGTCGTCTGGTCCCATCGGCGATCTAGCCGACGAGGAAGCGCGTGTCGTCGAGTCGCTGGGACTGGTGGTCGAAGCCACGAACGAGATCGGCGAGCGAGGAGACGGTGCCGTCGTCGGGCTCGATGCGATCGCAACGGGGTTCGTTCTGGGAGAGCTAGAGAATCTCTCCCGGGAGTATCTCGAGCAGGGCTACACACAGTCCGGCGAAGCGCACGTGGTCTCGACAGAGATTCTGTCGTCAGATCTCGACGCAGGAACCCCTCACATTGTCCTCGGCGTCTGTATCGACGTCTCCGAGATCTCTCTCACAGATGCCAATGGCAACGACGCGAGCGACCTGTTGTACAACCCGGGCCACCCGGTCCGCCACGAGTATGGAGCAGACTTCATCGACGATGTCTGGAAGCTCTCGACTCATGAGATCCCTGCTGTGCAGGACTGTTCTTCAGTAGAGGAATCGTGACGTGAACACATCAACATTCATCGGCCGCGCACGGAACGTGCGGTTCGCGATCATCGCTCTGGCCGTCGCGCTTGTCGCGACGGTGGCCACGGCAGTCCCAAGCGCTCGGGCCGACGTTCCGTTGCCCGACGGTCTGTCCGACGTGACAGCCGCCGCTTCGTGCTGGGAGATCAAGCAGAACACGCCTGCAGCGCCTAGTGGGGTGTATTGGCTGGTGACTCCGGAACTTGTGTTTCCACAGCAGTTCTACTGCGACCAGAGTACCGACGGGGGTGGCTGGGTACTGATCGCGCGCGGACGCGACGGCTGGACCACTAACTACGAGGGCAATCGCACTCCGGGCGAGCTTCGGAATACGCCGACAGGCACGGGGGCATTCCGGCCTGCACAGCTGCCATCTGCCACCGTGGACGGGCTGTTGGACGGCCGCCGGGTTGACAGCCTGGGCGACGGAGTACGTATCCGGCGCGCCGCCGATGTCAACGGAAACACTTGGCAGGAAGTCCGATTCAAGTTCAGCTCCCGTGACCGTTGGGTCTGGGCACTGGGTGCTGAGCATCGCGTAGGCGCCTACAGCTTCAGCGCCGTGGGCAGTGGGTCGACGCGGACCGGCAGTGGCGGTCAGACGAGCAACTTCGGAGCCGACAACGGCTACTACCGACTCAACACCTCCGAGGCACAGAATCAGGGCTGGACGATCGGGCTGTCCTACGGCCCGAACATCACTGGCACGACGTCTGCAACCTCGTACGTGTGGTCGAACAGCAGTGGAGTCGGGAATGCGCGGCCGTTCGCCCAGATGTATCTGCGTCCGCAGTTGCGTCTTGCGGATCTCGAATTTCCGAGCGTCCCGGCGGAGGGCACCCCAGCCACAGAACAGGCTCCGGTCGCAGAGAGTGCAGCCCTTCGTACGGTCTGGGGCGTCAGCGGCTTCGGTAACGGCCAGGGAGGCGAGCTCAACACAGAGGTTGCAGCGTTCGCCGAAGTCGACGGCACGGTCTATGTCGGCGGCAATTTCCGCTACGTGCAGCGTGACTCGGCGGGAACTGGTCAGGTCCAGCAGCCTTTCCTGGCCGCGTTCGACGTCGACACCGGTGAGTGGGTATCTACTTTCCGGCCACAGTTGAACGGTCAGGTGAAGGCTCTGTTCGGCTTGCCGGACGGCAGGCTGGCAGTGGGTGGCCAGTTCTCGAGCGTTGGAGGCTCGACGCAGACGGGCATGGCGTTCCTCAATGCCTCGACCGGGGCGCTCCAGGGAACGCAGGTGCAGGCCGAGAATCGGTCGACGGGAGGCACGCCGTACGTTCGTGGCTTTGACCTTCAGGGCGCACATCTGTACGTATCGGGGAACTTCACGCACCTTGTGTCGTTGAGTTCGGGCACGGCGGCGAGCGCCTGGAACGGTGGTCGGATCGCCTTGAGCAACACCGCCCCGGACACGAACTGGAACGCATTCCTGAACGGCACCTCGGTTGGGATCGACGCAGCATCGCAGGGTGACCGTGTCTACTTCTCCGGCTACTTCAAGATGAAGCAGTCCACCTACACACCGTCTGCGGCCGCCATCCAGACCTCCGCAGGTGCATCGCTGGTCGCTCCAGTGTGGAAGCCGACGTTCTCCAAGGCGACATGGAACGCGGATGGCACAGTCTCGGGCAACGTGTGGCAGTTCGGGGTCGCTGAAGCGGATGGTCGCGTCTACCTGGGCGGCTCTGAACACTCCATCTTCGGCTATGACCGGGTGAACTTTGGGCTCCTCAGCGGTTCGATCACGAAGGCCGGTGGGGACTTCCAGGTCATCTATGCCGGTGGCTCAGCCGATCCGAACGTGATCTACGGAGGCTGCCACTGTGGTCACTGGAGTTACGAGGGCGCATACACGTGGGACAACGTGGGCACGAACTGGACTCAGGGTGACGCGATCAGCCTCTTTGGCGCTTGGGACGCGAGTACCGGCCAGTACATCCAGACCTTTGCACCGCAGCTCTCCGCCCGGGCGGGTTACGGTGTCTGGGGGATCTTCCAGGATTCCGCAGGAACCCTGTGGGTCGGCGGCGACCTGTCGAGGTCGGTTCGTAGCGGTGGCGTCGCACAATGGAGCGGCGGTTTCGTTCGGTACGGCATCGCCGACACGGCGGCTCCCTCAGCACCTAGCAACCTGACTGTCACGCCGGGACCGGATAGCGTCGCCCTCCAGTGGTCAGCCTCGACCGACGATCGCGGCGGAGTTGTCTACGAGATCCTCCAAGAGGGACGTGTCATCACGTCGACCGCCCTCACGACCGCGACGGTGCCTGCCTCGACCGAGGGCACGACGTACGCCGTCCGTGCCCGCGACACCGCGCTCAACCGTTCGGCTAGTACGCCACCGGTCGAGGTGGTCGGCGCTGCCGACATCGTCGCGATGGTCGCGGATGGCAGCACCTGGTCCTACCGGTGGAGCAACGATGCGTGGCCGTCGGGTTGGTTTGAGCCTGGGTTCGATGCTTCGTCGTGGTCGACTGGGGCGGGCTTGTTCGGTGTGAATGCTCCTGGTCAGGTGGCGAATCTGAATGCTGGCAATGTGTCGCCTCGGCCGTTGAGCGCTCAGTTCCTCCAGGAGTTCGATGTGGCGGATCCGTCGTCGTTGGAGTCGGTGACGATCTCGGTGGTCGCCGATGACGGCGTGGTGGTGTGGGTGAACGGCGTCGAGATCGGACGCACCCGCATGCCGTCCGGCACTCTGACCCAGAACTCGTACGCGACCGCAACTGCGAGCACGGCGTCTGCTGTGGCGAATCGTTCGGTGTTCGAGGTGCCGGCGTCTGTGCTGGTCGATGGTGAGAACGTGGTGGCAGC
>NZ_JBMDXJ010000040.1:0-4141 GCF_048594945.1 Pseudactinotalea sp.
GCCGTGGCCGCGGCGGCCCCGGGTACGTCGAACAGGCCGGCGTCGTCGCTCACTCCGTCGGTGCCTCCGCAGTCCTGGGCGGCGCGTCGACGCCGGCCTCCTTGCGCTGCTCCGGCGTGATCGGCGCCGGGGCGGCGGTGAGGGGGTCGTAGCCGCCGCCGGTCTTGGGGAACGCGATCACGTCCCGGATCGAGTCGGTGTCGCTGAGCAGCGCGCAGATCCGGTCCCAGCCGAAGGCGATGCCACCGTGCGGCGGGGCGCCGAACCTGAAGGCGTCGAGCAGGAAGCCGAACTTCTCCTGCGCTTCCTCCTCGCCGAGGCCCATCACGGAGAAGACCCGCTTCTGGACCTCCTCGCGGTGGATACGGATCGACCCGCCGCCGATCTCGTTGCCGTTGCAGACGATGTCGTAGGCGTAGGACAGCGCGTTCGCAGGGTCCTCCTCGAACCGGTCGATCCAGTCCGGGTTGGGTGAGGTGAACGCGTGGTGCGTCGCGGTCCACGCACCGCCACCCACGGCCACGTCGTCGTCCTCGCCCACCGGCTTGAACAGCGGCGCGTCCACGACCCACACGAACGACCAGGCATCCTCGTCGATCAGGCCGACCCGGCGGCCGATCTCCAGCCGCACCGCACCGAGCAGCGCACGCGCACCGGAAGCCGCACCGGCGGCGAAGAAGATGCAGTCGCCCGGGTTCGCGCCCGCCGCCTCGACCAGGCCGGCCCGCTCGGCGTCGGACAGGTTCTTCGCAACGGGCCCGGACAGCTCGCCGTCCTCACCCACGAGCACATAGGCCAGCCCTCTGGCGCCGCGCTGCTTGGCGAACTCCTGCCACGCGTCGAGCGTGCGCCGCGGCTGGTCGGCGCCGCCTGGCATCACCACGGCACCCACGTACGGCGCCTGGAACACCCGGAACGGGGTGTCCGAGAAGTAGTCGGTCAGCTCGACCAGCTCGACGCCGAACCGCAGGTCGGGCTTGTCGCTCCCGTACCTGGTCATCGCCTCCGCGTACGTCCTGCGGGCGATCGGGCGCGGGATCTCGACGTCGATCAGCCGCCAGAGCGAGGCCACCACCTCTTCGGCGACGGCGATCACGTCGTCCTGCTCCACGAAGCTCATCTCGACGTCCAGCTGGGTGAACTCGGGCTGCCGGTCGGCGCGGAAGTCCTCGTCGCGGTAGCAGCGTGCGATCTGGTAGTACCGCTCCAGGCCGCCGACCATGAGGAGCTGCTTGAAGAGCTGTGGGCTCTGCGGCAGCGCGTACCAGGACCCGGGGGCGAGCCGCGCCGGCACGAGGAAGTCACGTGCACCCTCGGGCGTGGACCGCGTGAGCGTGGGGGTCTCGACCTCCACGAACCCCTGGTCGTCCAGCACGCGTCGCGCGGCCTGGTTGACCTTCGCGCGCAACCGGATCGCGTGGGCGGGCGCGGGGCGCCGCAGGTCGAGGTAGCGGTACTTCAGGCGGGTCTCCTCGCCGACCACCCCGGACTCCTCGGAGGCTCCGGTGGAGACCTGGAAGGGCAGCGCGGCGGCCGGGTTGAGGACGACGACGTCGGTCGCGATGACCTCGATCTCACCGGTGGCCAGGGCCGGGTTCTCGTTGCCCTCCGGACGCTTGCTGATCTCACCGGTCACCTGCAGCACGAACTCCGAGCGGAGCGGGTGCGCCACCTCCTCGTCGCGGATGACCACCTGGGCGATGCCCGAGGCGTCTCGCAGGTCCACGAACGCCACACCGCCGTGATCGCGCCGGCGGTCCACCCACCCGGTCAGGGTGACAGTGGTGCCGATGTCGCCGGCGCGGAGTGCGCCTGCGTTGTGGGTTCGGAGCACGAGCAGGGGGTCCCTTCGTGGGTGACGGACGGCTAGGCAGCCGGGTGGTGCCGGCGCCCGGCCGATCCTACTTCCCCTGAGCCAGGGCAATACCTTCGGCGAAGGCGCGTGCGTGCGCCACACGCGAGGCGAGCGGCGAGAGCACCGAGCTCTGCGCCGTCGCCGTAATCGAGCGCCGCAGTGCCGCTCGGGTACGCGCGGCACGGCGCCGGGCTCCCAGCCGTGCCGCCAGACCGGAGAGCAGCGCCACGAGGATGCCGAGCACGGCGCCGCCCACGAGCAATGCGGTGGGCCACGGGATCGCCGGGAACGCCGGCAGCGGCGGGTCAGCCGGCACAGGACCGATCTGCGGCACCCAGGGTGCGTCGATGCGCAGGTACCCGAGCAGTGCGTACACGCCCAGCCACAGAGCGCCGGTGAGGAAGGTCGCGAACACCAGCCACTGCAGCACGCCGATCAGGCCGAACCAGCGCGGGTCGCGCCGGCCGGCGAGCTCGGTGCGGACCACGGCCTGGTCGAGCTCGTCCGGCAGCGCGGCGCCGACGTCGGTCGCGCCCGCGCGGATGTGCGAGCGCCACGGCTCCGAGGCGTCGCCGGCTGCCGCGTCACCGAGCGCGCGCAGCGCCGTGTGTACCTGGGCCTTCTGGACCGGCGAGGGCGCCGGCACCGAGGATGCGGTCAGCACGGGCTGCCCCTCCTCCGTGGCGACGGAGCGATCCAGGTGCAGCCGACGCAGCGGGTCGGCTCGGAACCGGCCCAGCCAGCGTACCAACGGCCAGCCGGTGCGGCGGCGTGCCCGGTAGCGGAAGGACGCGCCGACTGCGTCCGCCACCCGGTCGACTCCCGCGGCGGCGGACAGCGCCGTCACCAGCGTGCGCTCGGCGCTGCCGGGCAACTGGGGCACGGCGTCGACGTGGTACGCGTCGTCGAGCGCGTCGGCCACGGTTGCGACGTCGGCCGACAGGCGTGCTTCGGCCGCGCGTCGCTTCCGCACCAGCTCGGCGATCGTCCGGCGCACCTCGTCCAGCCCCTCGCCGGTGCGGGCTGAGACGCCGAGCACACGGGCTCGGCGCAGCCCGTCGTCGGCGAGCCGGTGCTTGAGGTCCGCGAGCACGGGGGCGCGGTCGGCCTCCGCGAGCCGGTCGATCTGGTTGAGCAGCACCACCGTGACCTCGGCGTGCCGCGCCATCGGGCGGAGGAACTCGGCATGCACCACGGCGTCGGCGTACTTCTGCGGATCCAGCACCCAGACCAGCACGTCCACGGTCTTCGCGAGCCGCTCGGCGCGGCGCCGGTGCTCCGGGTCCACCGAGTCGATGTCGGGGAGATCGAGCAGCACGAGACCGCTGACGGACGCGGCCTCGGACCACGCACCGGGACCCGCCGTCACCTCGTGGCGCCGGTCGACCTCGAGCCAGTCGAGCAACGGCCGCACGGTGTGAGCCTCGACGCCGTCACCGGGCCAGATCACGCCCGAGGGGTGGGACGTCGTCGGACGCCTCGCTCCTACGGTGGCGAGCTCCGTGTCCGTGAGCGCGTTGAGCAGCGAGGACTTGCCGCTCCCGGTCGTGCCGGCGAGAGCCACCACGGTGTGCGCCGCGGACAGCTCCCGGCGGCGGCCGACATTGGCGAGCACCTCGCGTGCGCGGTCGCGCGCTTGTCCTGCTGCCACGGCGGACGCGGGAAGCGCCTCGAGCGTCTCGACCGCCTGTCGGAGCCCGTCCAGCCGCTGGCTGAGATCCGCCCGGTGCCGCGCCCTCATCGGGCGGACACCTCGGCAAGCACGGCCTGCGCGGCAGCACGAAGCTCGTCCGCGGACGTGCTGTCCTCCTCCAGCAGGTCGAGGAACCGTTGCTTCTCCGAGTCCAGCAGCCGGTCGACCCGCGCGAGGAGGTCCTCGCGGACCGACCTGGTCAGACGCCGCACGCCGTCCTCACCGAAGATCGCTTCGAGCAACCGCTGCGCTACCACCGCCGTGCCGCCCGCGATCGCGATCTCCGCGCCCATGAGCCCGCCGGTGGCGGAGAACGCCAGGATCATCAGCACCACCCCGATCCCGTTCACACCGAACGCCAGGATGCGGGCGCTCGTGCGCTTGCCCTGCCCCTCGGTGCGGACCAGGTCGAGGATGAACCGCTGCCAATCGCGGATCGTGGTGGCGGCGCGCTCGGAGAACCCCTCGCTCGCACGGTCCCAGCTGCGTCCCTGCAGCAACGCACGCCCGGCGCTGTCGGACCGGAACGTCTGCTGCGCCCGTTCGGCGGCGGCGTCCGCCTCCGCGACCAGCACCGCGTGCAGTCCGTCACC
>NZ_JBMDXJ010000400.1:0-13956 GCF_048594945.1 Pseudactinotalea sp.
GCGATCACCGCGTCGGCGTACGAGCCGAACAGCGCGGTGGCGGCGAGCACGGCGGTCGCGATCGCGATGCCCTTCGTGATCGCCTTGGTGGTGTTGCCGACCGCGTCGAGGTCGGTGAGCGTCTGCGCGCCCTCCTCGTCCACGTCACCGCTCATCTCGGCGATGCCCTGGGCGTTGTCGCTGACCGGACCGAAGGTGTCCATCGCGACGATCACGCCGACCGTGGTGAGCAGGCCGCAGCCCGCGAGCGCGATGAGGAACAGCGACAACCAGATGCTGCCCGAGGCCAGGAAGAACAGGCCCACCAGGGCCGCACAGATCACCAGCGCTGTGTACACGGCGGAGGAGAACCCGAGGCCGATGCCCGAGAGCACCACGGTGGCTGCACCGGTGCGGGTGGAGGCCGCGACCTGCAGCGTGGGGCGCTTGTCGGTGCCGGTGAAGTATCCGGTGAGCCACAGGATGACGCCGGCGAGCACCACACCGATCAGCACCGCCACGGCGGCGATCAGGCGGGGGTCGCCCTCACCGAGTGTGACGAACGGGCTGCCGCGCTCGATCTGGTCCATCGAGGAGGGCAGGTAGGCGTAGGCGGCGATCCCGGCGAGGACCGCACCGACCACGGCGGAGATGTAGAACCCGCGGTTGATCGCCGTGAGGCCGCTCTCGCTGCCGCGCACGCGGGTGATGAACACGCCGAGCACGGCCACGAGGGCACCGATCGCCGTGACGATCAGCGGGAAGATCAGCCCCTGCTCACCCATCGTGGCCTTGCCGAGGATGAGCGCGGCGACCAGGGTCACGGCGTAGGACTCGAACAGGTCGGCGGCCATGCCGGCGCAGTCGCCCACGTTGTCGCCCACGTTGTCGGCGATGGTGGCGGCGTTGCGGGGATCGTCCTCGGGGATGTTCTGCTCGACCTTGCCCACGAGGTCGGCGCCGACATCCGCGGCCTTGGTGAAGATGCCGCCACCCACGCGCATGAACATCGCCAGCAGTGCGGCGCCGAAGCCGAAGCCCTCGAGCACGCCGGGAGCCTCGATACCGAACAGCAGCACCACCACGGACGCGCCGAGCAGGCCCAGGCCCACGACCGCCATGCCGACCACGCCGCCGGTGCGGAACGCGATCCGCGCCCCTTCAGCACGGCCGCCCGGGTGCATCGCCGCGGCAGCGACCCGCAGGTTCGCGCGCGTGGCGAGCCACATGCCGAGGTAGCCGATCGCGGCCGAGAACGCGGCCCCGAACAGGAAGGCGACGGACCGGCCGACCTTGATCCCGCCGTCGCCGGGGAGCAGGAACAGCAGGCCGAAGACCAGCACGGCGAAGATCGCGAGCGTCTTGAACTGACGCGTGAGATAGGCGCTCGCGCCCTCTTGGATTCCTTCGGCGATCTCCTGCATCTTCGGCGTGCCCTCCGGGGCCGCCAGCACCTGGCGCCGCAGGACGGCGGAGATCACCAGGGAGGCGATCGCCACCACCCCGATGATCGCGACAATGACAAGACTGCTCTGGTCGAGCGAAGGCATCCGTCCTCCATGACGTGGTGCGTACCGGTGGCTGTCGGGGTCATCGGGTACGTCCCCCAGCGCCTGAGGCGGCAGTCTAGGCC
This sequence comes from Pseudactinotalea sp., assembly GCF_048594945.1. Lineage (NCBI taxonomy): Bacteria > Bacillati > Actinomycetota > Actinomycetes > Micrococcales > Cellulomonadaceae > Pseudactinotalea > Pseudactinotalea sp. Next base: position 1,613 of record NZ_JBMDXJ010000400.1, read on the forward strand.
AGGCTGCCGGTTGCGCCGAACCGGCCGGTTGGCGTCAGGGCGGCGACAACACCAGACCCGCTGCTCGTGCCGGTTCCGCGTACGCGGAGGCGAGCGTGTGCGCGGTCTCGTGCGCGTTGAGGCCGCTGGGATTGGGCACGACCCAGAGCACGGAGCCGGCCAGCGGCTCCGGCTGCCGCCCCATCGCCGCCTCCGGCCGGCCGAACGCGCTCCGGTACGCGGTGATGCCGGCGATCGCGACCACCGTGGGGCGGATCCGCGCGACACGCTCCGCGAGTGCCGCACCGCCGGCCCGCAACTCGTCACGACTCAGCTCCGACGCCTTCGCGGTGGCGCGCGAGACCAGGTTGGTGATGCCGATCCCCCGCTCTCGCAGGTAGGCGCGATCGGCATCGGTCATGCCGTCGGTCCGGGAGATCTCGCGGTCGATCACGCCCGCCAGTCGCAGCGCCGGGTAGAACCTGTTACCGGGGTGCGCGAAGTGCGTCGAGGTGGCCGCGGTCCACAGGCCGGGGTTGATCCCGACGAACAGCAGCCGCACCCGATCGCCGACCAGATCGGGGACCTCGGCGCCGACGAACGAATCCAGCTCGGCGCGGGTGAAGCTCGCCATCGTCAGCCGGCGTTCTCGAAGCCGAGGGACAGGTACCCGGTGCCGGCACCGAGGTGCGCCAGCGCGATCCGCTCGTGCGGGACGGTCGGCTCCGGGAGTGCGGCCAGCGGGCACCACGCCAGCTCGGAGGCCTTGTCGGGTTCCATCAGGCGCGGCTCGCCGGACCACGATCGCGCGCTGAAGAGGAAGTCCACGCGCTCGTCGATCGGGGCGTGACCCTGGGTGCGGTGCATGGTGAGCTCGAAGTCCAGCGCGACGTCGGCGATGCCGAGCTCCTCGGTTGCCTCCCGCGCAGCGGCCTGCGGCGCCGACTCGCCCCGCTCGATGTGCCCCGCCGCAGCAGCGGCCCAGTGCCCGTCCATGTAGCCGGTTCCCTGCCGAAGCTGCAGCAACACCTCAGGCCCCCGGGCCCCCTCGCGCAACAGGTACAGATACGACGCCGGGACCACCACGAACCGATCGAGCACCCCACGAGCCTAGTGACCCGTGTCGCTAGATCCACGACCGCCCGGCGACCGGAGACAGAAAATCCATGGGAGCGCAGGCTGGCCGCAGCCTAGGCTTCGACCATGCCAGAACCGACCAACGCCCTCGACCGCACCGCCGAGCAGACGCAGTTCTCCGGCGTGGTCGCGACGCTCGGCGCAGAGACCGACCTCGTGCGCGCGTACGGGATGGCGAACCGCTCCACAGGGACACCGGTGACCGCCGACACCCGGTTCGGGATGGCCTCGGGCTCGAAGGCGATGACAGCGATCGTGATCGCCTCGCTCGTGAGCGACGGCACGCTGACGTTCGAGACCCGAGCACGGGAGCTGCTCGGTTCCGACCTGCCACTGATCGACGACGCCGTGACAGTGCTGCAGCTGCTCACGCACACCTCCGGCATCGGCGACTACCTCGACGAGGAGACGTGGGAGCCGAGCGACCACGTGCTGTCACGGTCGGCGCACACCTACCTGACGCCGTCGGACTTTCTCGCCGACCTCGACGGGCACCCGCAGGTGGCGGCACCCGGCGAGCAGTGCGTCTACTGCAACGGCGGCTACGCGGTGCTGGCCGTGATCGCCGAGCGGGCCGGTGGTCACGACTACTACGGGCTCGTCCGCACCCGGGTGCTCGAGCCGGCCGGCATGGCCGACTCAGGCTTCTTCCGCAGCGACCGCCTCCCCGAGCGGACCGCGCTCGGCTACCTGGGCACCGACGACGATGCCCTCACCAACGTGTTCCACCTGCCGGTGATGGCGACCGGCGATGGCGGGATGTACACCACAGCCGCAGACACGCACCGATTCTGGTCAGCCTTCCTCGGTGGACGGATCGTCGACGACGCGATGGTGCAGGAGATGCTCCGCCCGCATGCCACGGACGCCGACGGCGGCCCGATCGGGCTCGGATTCGAGCTCACCGCCGCCGATGCAGGCGGCTGGGACGCGAACCTCGACGGCTACGACGCCGGTGTCTCGTTCGCCAGCCGCCACGTACGCAGCACAGGCGTCACCCGCGTCGTGCTCAGCAACACCAGCGAGGGCGCGTGGCCGATGTGGGAAGCCTTGCTCGATCTCTGATCACCAGGACCCCGCGCCGCCCTGGTAGAAGAACAGCACGTGCGCACAGCTCTGGCAGACCCGCATCGTCAACACGTGCTTGCTCATCCCCCACCGGGTCTCGACCTTGCCCTCCTCCTCACGGAACGAGGTGCCGTTGCAGACCGGACACTGCAGCTCCACGCGGTCGGGCGCCGAGCGCGGCGTAGGGCTGCTGTCGGGTGAGCCCCATGGTGGGACACCACCGGTCGCATCCTGCGTCATCCTCTCCCCTTCCCTGGGCACGTCAACGCCGAGGGTATCGACCCCAACGATTCCACGCCGTCGCGCGTCTGTACGGGTGAAGAATCGTGGTGAGGAGGTGGGGTGCGCGACGACGATGCTCTCGCAGAGTTCGTCCGTGACCGGGGCGCGGCGCTGCTCAAGCACGCCACGTTGCTGGTGGGGAGCCGGCGCGGCGCGGAGGATCTCGTTCAGGATGCGCTGGTGAAGGTGTTCGCCACCCGCCGGGGGCGGGTGCGCGACCTCGACAGTCTCGAGGCGTACGTGCGCCGTACTGTGCTCACGACCTTCCTCGACTCCTACCGCCGCCACCGCCGCTGGGTGAAGGTGCGTCACCTGTTCGCGGATCCGGACATCGGGCCGCCCGACGACGACGTGGCCGGCGCCGTGGACGTCACCGCCGCTCTGCGCACGTTGAGCCCGCGCGAGCGCGCCTGCGTGGTGCTCCGGTTCTACGACGACCTCACCGTGCCGCAGATCGCCGACGAGCTCGGGCTCGCGCAGGGCACGGTCAAGCGGTACCTGTCCGACGCCACCCACGCCCTGGCCGCGACGCTCGGCCCCGGCGTGAGGCCCGAGGAGACCGAGGTCGTGTCATGACCCAGCTGCGTGGGCTTCTCACCCGTACCGCCGATGATCTCGTGCCTGAGCACGACCCTCTCGGAGGAGCGCTCGACGGCGTCCGTCGCCTCGTGCGGCGACGTCGCCTCGTGCGCCGCGCCCAGGTGGGCGCCGGTGCCGTGGTCGGCGTGGTCGCGATCGCGAGCGCTGCGGTGCTGACGCTGCCGGGACCGGTCGCACCGACCGAGCCGGATGCGCTGTGTGGCGAGTACGTGTCGGATGTCCTTCCGGAGCCGGGTGACCCCGCTCTCGAGGGCTTCGCGACGATGCAGACGAGCGATCGCATGTCGGTGTCGATGCGCGCGCAGGTGGAGAACCTGGGCGCGGTCGAGGTGACCACGGTCGGTGACGTGCGGCTGGTGGTCTCGCTGCAGGGCATCGGCGTGGTCGTCGGGCACGGGACCGCCGACCCGGACGAACCGGTATCGATCGCGCCCGACAGCGCCGGTGATGTGTTCGCGACCGCGGATCTGGCGAGCTGTGGCTACGCCGGGTCCGCGGCAGGTGCCGCGCTGCCGGACGGCACGTACGACCTGACGCTGATCGGGTCCGCCACGGCTGGTGACAGCGAGGTCCCGTGGACGGCCTCGACCAACGGCATCACGGTCGAGGGCGGGCAGGCCCGGGAGAGCGGTGTCGAACCCGATCCCAGCGCCGAGTTCGCCCCGGTGTGTGGCGAGATGATCCCGGCTGTCGCGGAGAACCCGATGTGGTCGTCGGTGACCCCGACCTCCGCGGGCCCGTTCGCCGCCGGCGACCCCGACGCGCCGTACGCCGACGGCATGACGCTGGACCTGACGATCGGCACCACCTCCGCGGCCGCGCTCTCGGGCGAGCTCAGCCCCGAGGTGGTCACGGTGCTGACCGACCTCGACGGCGCCGTCGTCACCTGGTGGCGCGCCTCCGACCACGGCCGCCCGCTCGACCTCGGACCGTCCCTCGAGCTGGAAGGACAGGGATCGGCGGTGTTCTCGGAGTTCGCGTGGTTCCCGGTCGTGGACGCGTGCGACGGCGGGGCCGCACCGATCGCCGACGGCGCGTATCGGATCTTCACCTGGGCGGAGGCGACGGTTCGCGCGGAGGCGACCGACGCCGTCGAGCGCTGCTCGATGCTGAGCGCCCCGCTCGACGTCGAGATCAGCGGCGGAACGCTGAGTCTCGGGTGAGGGCAGTTCTGCCCTGCGGTGATGCCGGCATGTCCGGATAACCTGCCATCTGCCTCGGGAGATCCAGGGATGGTGAGCTGGTTCCAGGGCCTCGCTGGGGGGCGTGCCCGCGAGCCGGTTCGCTCTTGAGGCACGACGGCGCGGCGGTCGCACACCAGGCGGCCGCCGCCGCCATGTCGTTCTTGTCGGTGGCGGCGCGCACAATGGGCAGGTGCAGGCAGCGGGCTCGGCGAGCGTCTCGGCCGAGAGCACCCTCGGCGTGCTGCTGACCGGCGCTCGCGAGCAGGACTGTCTCGTGCATCTGGAGCACCTGCCGGCGCGCGCGGCAGTGACCGGCGCCTGGCCGGCGTGGGCCGACGCCGACCTCGTGGCCGGGTACCGGGCGCGCGGCGTAGCGACGCCGTGGCGGCATCAGAGCGAAGCGGCTGAGCACGCGTGGGCGGGGCGGCACGTGGTGATCGCGACGTCCACGGGCTCCGGGAAGTCGCTGCCGGCATGGCTGAGCGCGGTGACAGCGATCCGCGCGAACCGTTCCGGCGGGCGGCTGTCGGAGTTGTCGCGCCGCCCCGCCGCGCTGTACCTGTCCCCCACCAAGGCCTTGGCGGCCGACCAGCTCCACGGGCTGCAGGCGCTGCTCGACGCGGCCGGTATTCGCGACGTGCGCGCGACCACGGTCGATGGCGACACCAGCCTGGACGAGCGCGACTGGGCACGCGATCACGCGGACATCGTGCTGAGCAACCCCGACTTCCTGCACTTCTCGATGTTGCCCGGGCACCGGCGGTGGCAACGGCTGCTGCGCGGGCTGCGGTTCGTGGTGGTGGACGAGTGCCACGCCTACCGCGGAGTCATGGGCGCGCACGTCGCGCTGGTGCTGCGGCGGTTGCTGCGGCTGGCGGACCACTACGGCGGCAGGCCCACGGTCGTGCTGGCCTCCGCCACGACCGGTGAGCCGGCCGTGACCGCAGCACGGCTGATCGGGGTCATGCCTCAGGAGGTCGCGGCGGTGACCGAGGACGGGTCGCCTGCCGGGCGGCGCACGATCGCACTGTGGCAGCCGCCGCTGGCCGACGGGCTCGAGGAGACTGGCGCCGACTCGCTCGATGACAGCCCGATCTCCGGGACGCCGGATGCGCCACGCCGGTCGACGCTGAGCGAGGTAGCCGACCTGCTGGGTGACCTCGTCAAGGCTCGACGGCGCACTCTCGCCTTCGTGCGGTCGCGGCTGGGTGCCGAGGTGATCGCCGATCATGCCCGGGCCAGGGTGCGTTCGCCGTGGCAGCCGCCGAGCGGGGCGGGCACGGCCCGGGCGGTGACCGTGAACGCAGCCCCGGAGGTGGGCGCCGACGTGGTGGCCGCGTATCGCGGCGGTTACCTGCCGGAGGAGCGCCGGGAGCTGGAGCGCGCGCTCAGGACCGGCGACCTGTTGGGCCTGGCCACCACCAACGCGCTGGAGCTCGGCGTGGACATCGCCGGCCTGGACGCCGTGCTGATCGCCGGCTGGCCGGGCACGCGGACCTCGCTGTGGCAGCAGATCGGACGCGCCGGCAGGGCGGGCGCCGAGGGTGTCGCGGTGCTGGTGGCGTCCGACGACCCGCTCGACGCCTACCTGCTGCGGCACCCGGAGGCGATCTTCGGGGCACCGGTCGAGGCCACGTCGTTCGATCCGGGGAACCCGTACGTGCTCGCGCCACACCTGTGCGCGGCCGCCGGTGAGCTGCCGATCGGGGCGGCTGACCTGGAGCGGTTCGGACTCGTCGACGACCTGTTGCTGGACGAGCTGGTCGCACGTGGCCTGCTGCGCCGTCGTGGGCGGTCCTGGTACTGGAACTACGACCGGGCGGAGAGCCCACAGAGCCTCACCGACCTGCGCGGCGGCAGCGACGCGGTCGTCTCGGTGGTGGAGGAGCAGACCGGCGCGGTGGTCGGCACGGTGGACGGCGCGCGCGCCGATGCCGTGGTGCACGAAGGCGCGATCTACACCCACCAGGGTCGTACCTACCGGGTGACGCAGTACGCCGATGACGTGGCGCTCGTGGTCACGGAGCGGCCGCCGTTCCGCACCCGGGCACGCTCGGAGCGGCACGTGCGGATCCTCGCGAGCACCGAGGAGGCGGCATGGGGTCCGGTGACCTGGCACCGCGGGTCGATCGAGGTGACCTCGCGCGTGATCGGCTACGACCGCCGGCGGCTGCCGGGACTGGACCTCATCGGCTCGTACGCGCTCGACCTGCCGGAGCGGGTGCTGCGGACCGCCGCCGTGTGGTGGACGGTCGAGGCCGACGTGCTCTCCGACGCCGGCATCGGTCCCGATGAGCTGCCCGGCGCGCTGCACGCGGCCGAGCACGCGAGTATCGGGCTGCTGCCGCTGATCGCCACATGCGACCGGTGGGACATCGGCGGCCTCTCGACGGCATTGCACGCCGACACCTTCATGCCCACCGTGTTCATCTACGACGGCTACCCCGGTGGTGCCGGGTTCTCCGAGCGTGGCTTCGGGGCGGCGCGCCCGTGGATGCGGGCCACGCGTGACGCCGTGGCCGCGTGCCCGTGCCGCGACGGCTGTCCCGCGTGCGTGCAGTCCCCCAAGTGCGGCAACGGCAACAACCCACTCAGCAAGGCAGGAGCCGCCCGTGTGCTGACCCTCCTGCTCACCCACGCCCCCACCGTGCCGAGATCGCGGTTCTGAGTCGAGATGGGGTGGGCGCCTTTCATCGGACGGGGCCCGCTCGCGCCGCGGCGGTGGCGGTGGTCCGCCAGCCCTTGACCGGTTCCACGGCCACGACGACCGTGACCTGGACGTGGCCATCCGCCTCGAACGCGCATCCTTGCAGTCGGGCATCGTTGGCGGCGACCACGCGGGAGGCGACCGCACAGGGGTCGCTGCCGGGCCGTTGAGCGGCCTGGGCGGCGGCGATCGCGGCGAGATCGGCGGCCGCCTGCGCGGTGCCCCGAGCGTGCGCCGCGTGGGCCAGCGCCACGGCGCCGACCGCCAGGATCAGCGCGACCGCGACGACTGCCACGAGCAGCACGGTCGCGGCACCCCGCTCACGATCGCGCGCCGATGCGCACGAGGCACGCTCCGCCGTCGTCATGGCTCGCCCGGTTCCGCGGGCACGGCGACCTCCGCGCGTGCGGTGAGCGAGGATCCGCCGAGCCACCCCGTCGCGACCGGACGGCTGACCTCGACGGTGACCCAACCACCGGATTCGCTCACGGACACGTGCGCCTCGCTGCCCGCGAGGTCGGTGGCGATCGCGACCACGGTGGCACTGTCCTCCCCGAGCGCGGCGGCACGCGCAGCTGCCCGGGCGGCGTCGGTGCAGCGCACCTGAGCGATGGCAGCCGAGGCGACCAGCAGCACGACCACGAGGGCCAGCACGACCGCCGGGAGGCCGAGCGCCAGCTCGGCGGTCACCGAACCGCGATCGCGCGGCTGCCGGTGCTTCCTCCCGACGGTCGCCATCTCAGCCGCCTACCGACAGGGCGCTCTGGACGATGCTGAGCAACATCGAGCGCACCTGCTCACTGCGCAGGATCACCAGCAGCAACCCAGCGAAGCCGACGGCGGCGAGGGTGCCGATGGCGTACTCAGCCGTGGCCATCCCCGCCTCGCGCTGCTGCTGCAGCACCCGCCACCGGGCGCGAAGTCCGCGCCAGGCTCGTGAGTCGTTCATCCATGACCTCCTCCATGCGTGCGGCGCGCGGTTCGCGCCGCTGGACCTCGAGCCTCACTCAGCCGGCTCGGTCGCCGCTGGGCGGCCGACCCCCTGCTGTGGATGACGGTGCATCGGCGTGCACCTGTGGACAACCGGCGTTCCCGTTGCGCAGCCCGTGTGGTTGCGGTGACCGCCACCACGCCCGACGACCCGGCTCAGCCACCCCACAGCTCGAGCCCGGCGGCCAGCAGCACCGGGACCAGGCCGAGGAGCACGAACGCCGGGAGCAGGCACAGACCCAGCGGCAGCACCAGGCGCACCCCGAGTCGTGCGGCGGCTTCCCGGGCGCGCGCCTGGCGGGTGCGGCGGATGGCTGCAGCCGCGTGGCGCAGCAGCGGTTCGGGATCCACACCATCGGCCCATGCGGGCTCGAGGGCGTCGCTGACCACGGACCGATCGGACCAGGCCACGTCCCAGGCGGAGCCGAGCCGCAGCGCCTTCGCGGCGCGCAGGTACGGTGCGCCCTGCGTCTCCGGGAGCGCGGTTCCCACGGCGGTGACGGCGCCCACCACGTCCACCCCGGAGGTGAGCGCGGCGCGCACCAGGTCGAGCACCACGGCGTCGTCGACCGGCATCTGCCGCCTGCCGCTTCGCCGCGGAGTCCTGACTCCAGGCGTAGGTCTCGGTGGTCGGCGCACCGCCCACGGTGCGCACGCCAGCAACGCGAGGGCGAGCAACACCAGTGCGGTGCCCGGCGCGAGCCAGTTCATCGGCCCGCCCGTTCGGCATCGGCGACGAGTGCCCGCACCCACCGGTTCCCTACCAGGAACAGCGCACCTCCACCCACCAGGCACAGTCCGCCCACGCCACCGCCGAGCAGTACCGCGACCGGATCGGCTCCCAGCACGGTGCCGAGGGCGATGCCGCCGGCCGGCAACCAGGCGAGCAGTCGTGCCGTGGCCCGGGGTCCGGCCAGCGCTGTCCGACGCAGCTCATCGGCCTCCGCCGCCTCCGCTACGCCGGAGACCACCACGTCGATCACCTCGGCGAGCGGTGCGCCGGTGCGTGCGGCCAACCGGCACGCCGCCACCGCCGCAGCCACATCGCCGGCCTCGCGGTTGTCGCGCACCCGGCGCTGCCATGGCGGCCCTGCTCGTACCCTGACCGGGCTACACGGACGACCTTGGGGCATCCCGACGCCCGCCGCACCGGGCACGTCAGCGCCCCCGGGGTCGGACGCGGCGATCACCTCACCGGCCCACGGCGGCTCCGGCTCGGGCAGCGAGCGCCGCCAGGCCTCGGCGAGCTGAGTCCCCGCCCGCAGCCGTGTGGCGACCTCGACCAGCACCCGCGTCACGTCCGCACGTGGACTCCGACGCAGCCTTCCGCGCCACCCCTTCACCATCCCGCGCCAGTCACGACGCTGCCGAGGCTGCGGCCTTCCCGAGGCGGTCAGCACCCATCCCGCGAGTAGCAGCAGCGCCACCACGAACAGGCGCATCAATGCTTCCCACGGTCGAGCACTGCGCCGAGCTGGTCCCAGCCGGGTGCCGTGGTCATCACGCCGTCACGGCGAGTCAGGGCCGCCTCGCACCACATGCCGTCCGGGCCATCGGCCGCCAGCACGCCGACCTCCGCGAGCACCCGGCGCCCATCGCCATCGCGCCGCAGGTGCAGCACGGCGTCGATCGCCGCGCGCGCCTGCACCGCTACGGCCGCGGGTGCCAGCCCCGCGAGCGCACCGAGCGCCACGAGCCGGGCGGGCACGTCGTCGGAGGAGTTGGCGTGCACGGTGGCCCATCCGCCGTCGTGCCCCGTGTTGAGCGCGCCGAGCACTTCCCGCACCTCGCCGCCTCGGCACTCCCCGAGCACCAACCGATCCGGCCGCATCCGCATCGCGGTGCGGACCAGCACGTCGAGCCCGATCCCGCCGGCACCCTGCACGTTCGGACGCCGTACCTGCAGGTGCACCACGTGCGGGTGTGTCGGCGCGAGTTCCGCGGCTTCCTCGATGCAGACGATCCGCTCCGTGGCCGGCACCAGCGACAGCGCGCAGGCCAGCAGCGAGGTCTTCCCGGACCCGGTCGCCCCGCTGACCAACACGTTGGCCCGGACCTCGACCAGCCGCTGCAGCACCTGGGCGGCCACCTCGTCCAGGAAGCCGAGAGAACGCAGGTCCGCGACCGTGAAGGCCCGCCGCCGCAACGTCCGCAGGCTGATGTGCGCCCCCTCCGCCGCCACGGGCGCGAGCACCGCATGCAGCCGCGACCCGTCGGGCAGGCGGCCATCGACCACCGGCACGGCGTCGTCCAGCCGCTGCCCGGCCAGCGTGGCCAAGCGCGCCGCGAGCGCCCGCGCATCCTCGACCAGGACATCGGCGCGCTCCAGCCCGGCGCCACGGTCCACCCACACCCCGTGCCGCCCGTTCACGAGCACGTCGGTCACGAGCGGGTCCTCCAGCAGGGGCTGCAACGGCCCTGCGCCCATCAGCTCGGCGCGTGCGGCGCGGTCGAGCTGCAACCGCGCCCTGTCCCCCAGCACGCCGCTCCCACGCACGGCGCGGTCCAATCCCGGCTCCTCGAGCAGCCGCGAACGCACGGTCTCCAACGGCGGCGCGCTGCTCACGGCGCCAGCCCCAGCACGCTCAGCGTCTGCCGCGCCGCGCGCACGAGCGGGCCGCGCCGGTGGTCGCCCGGTGCGACGCCCCGTTCCAGCGCCGCGGCCAACGAACGCTCGGGGGCCATCCCGTGCAGCAGGGGCAGCCCGCAGGAGGCCGCAAGGTCCTGCGGATGCAGCCCACCGGGCGCCGGTCCGCGCACCACCAGCCGCATGTCCAGACCCGACAGCGAGCGGGCCAGCGCCTGCACGCCTGCCGCGGACTGCACGTCACACACGGCCACGGCCAGCACCACCTCGCACCACCGCGCAGCGAGTCCACCGGCCCGAGCGGCGACGCGCGGTAGGTCGAGCACCAGCACGTCGTGCGCGTCGCCCAACGCCGTCAGCGTCTCCTCGGAGGGCGGCAGCCCCACCGACCTCAGGTCGCCGGACAGCACGCGCACGCCGCGCCAGATCGGCAGCCCGGCGGACAGGTCCTCGGGTGCGAAGCCGCCCTGCTCGCCGCCCAGGTCGGCCCACCGCAGCCCGCCCTCGTGCTCGGCGCCGATCAGCACGTCGATCCCGCCGTGGTCGAGGTCGAGATCGACGAGGGCGGTCGAGAGCCCCGCATCGGCGCAGGTCCGTGCGAGGACCGCGGCGAAGCTGGAGGCACCCGCCCCTCCCCGCGCACCCACCACCCCGATCACGTGCGCGCGTCGGCTCGCGCTCACCGCGCGAATCCGGGTGAGCAGCTCCTCAGCCGTGTCCGGAAGCACGAGGCACGCTCCGCCGTCGGGCACCTCCAGACCACGCTCCACGGCGACCCAGGCGAACCGACCACCAGCACGCCGCCAGTCGGGATCGGACTTGCCCAGCTCGGCCACGCTGTCGAGCACCAGCGAGGCCTCCGGTGGAGCCGATCCCGGAGGGTGCACCGCCAGCGGCAGCTCCGCGAGCGCGGCAACCGACCGCACCGCCTCGACAACCGCGGGATCCGACGAACGCAGCGCCACTGCGAGTCCCGACATCCTCGACCCCTCTCCTCGTCCTGGCTCGCCAGCATGGAGCGGCTGCGTGGTCCGCCGCTGGGGCGCCGAAGGGGTGCTGTGGATACAGGTGCATCAGCGTGCATCTGTGGACAACCGGCTCCGCTGCCGCTCCCATGGGTCCGGAGCGGGGCCCGTGTGCCGTTGGTGTCACATCATCAACGTTTCGCACCCCGGAGCGGGGCTCCCGTGCCGCTGGTGTCACGTCTGCAACGCTCCACCGCAGACACCTGACCTCGCCCTGCCCCGCCTCCTCGAATGCGCATCCGTGACCCATGGAGCCGGACAATCGGATCTTCACACCCGATTCCTTCCCAAACTCCCGGGGAAGGAGTAGACATGGAGGTACAACTTCATCACCGGCCGTGGGAACCCACGCGCGAACAGTCCACGAATAGGACTGGGCGAACGGGCTAGCCCGTAGCGACCCACATCTCGTGTGCACGCTTGCTAACCCACGACGGCTGAAGTCGACGACGGCGCCCCTGAGGCGCCGTCGTTGCGTCTGCTCCCGTTCGGCGCGCCACCCGTGCCGCCGCGACTGCTCCCGTTACCGTGAACGGGATTCCACGACCTCTGGGAGTACCGATGAGCACCGACGAGCAGCGCAGCGACCCCGACGACCGCGCGCCCGAGACCGGGCAAGAGCCGGTCGAGCAGAGCGCTCCCGAGCCCACCCCGCTCGAGCCCGCCGAGACGACCGCCGAGGACCCGCTCTCGGAGAAGCCTGCCGTGATCGACCCGGACGACGACGAGCCCGCTCTCGAGACCCCCGTCACGGAGGAGCCGGCCACCGAGGAGCCCGCTGCCGC
>NZ_JBMDXJ010000401.1:0-28329 GCF_048594945.1 Pseudactinotalea sp.
ACCTCCTGCTCGGCGTTCAGCAGCGCGACCTTACCGATCTGCTTGAGGTAGTCCTTGACCGGGTCGGCGGTGGCGCCGGCCGTCACGACCTGCTGTGCGGGGGCGTCGTCGTCGTCGGAGTCCGAGTAGACGAAGCCTGCGGACTCCGGCTCGTCGTCACCCTTGCCCTTGGCCTTGGTCTCGGACGTCCCCTCCGACTCCTCGTCGGTCTCCGTGACCTCGACGTCGGCCTCGTCGGGCTCCTCGGCGTCATCCTTGGCCTTGGTCGCCCGGCTGGCCTTGGCGGTGCTCGCCTTGGTGCGGGTGGGCTTCTTGGCGGCTGAGCTCTTCGAGGCAGCCGTCTTGGCCGCCGGCTTCTTCGCGGCGGTGGTCTTCGCGCTGCCGGTTGAGCGGCTGCGCGTGGTCTTCTTCGGTGCGGTCTCGGTCACGACGGTGGCGTCGTCAGGCATGGCGATGGGAAACCTTCTTCTTCACGGCGGGCACGACGATATCGACGCCGGGACGAGCGTCCCGGAAGCGCTGGCGTTGAGGCATCGCCGGCGGGCTGGCAACTCGGAGGTTGCGGGCAGTCACCATTATAAACGCGACCTCCCCCGTCCTTTGTTCCACGCCCTCAGGCATATGCCTCGACGGGCGGGCACGAGCACACCAGATGACGGTCTCCGAACGCTCCGTCCACGCGCCGCACCGGCGGCCAGTACTTGCCCAGCTCCATGCCTTCCAGAGGGTAGACGGCCACCTTGCGCGGGTAGGGGTGGTCCCATTCCTCGACCAGACTCGCGGCTGTGTGCGGTGCGTTGACCAGGGGGTTGTCCTCACGAGGCCACTCCCCCGCCGCCACCGCAGCGGCCTCCTCCCGGATCGCGAGCATCGCCGCGACGAACCGGTCGAGCTCACCGAGGTCCTCGGACTCCGTCGGCTCGACCATCAGCGTGCCCGGCACCGGGAAACTCATCGTCGGCGCGTGGAACCCGTAGTCGATCAGCCGCTTGGCGACGTCGTCGACCGTGATCCCGGACTGTGCCGTGAGCGGCCGCAGGTCGAGGATGCACTCGTGGGCCACCAGACCGTGGTTGCCGCGGTACAGCACCGGATAGGCGTCCTCGAGTCGGCTCGCCACGTAGTTCGCGGCCAGCACCGCGTGCGCGGTCGCGGACCGCAGACCTGCGCTGCCCATCAGCCGGATGTACGCCCAGCTGATCGGGAGGATCGACGGCGATCCGTACGGGGCCGCGCTGACCGCACCTTCGGCACGTCCCCCACCAGGCGTGAGCGGGTGGCCGGGCAGGTACGGCACCAAGTGCTCCGCCACGGCGACAGGACCGACCCCCGGACCGCCGCCACCGTGCGGGATGCAGAAGGTCTTGTGCAGATTGAGGTGCGAGACGTCGCCGCCGAAGGCACCAGGACCGGCCACGCCGACCAGGGCGTTGAGGTTGGCGCCGTCGATGTAGACCTGACCGCCGGCCGCGTGCACGAGGTCGCACAGCTCGCCGATGCCGTTCTCGTAGACACCGTGGGTCGAGGGGTAGGTCACCATGATCGCGGCGACCTTGCCCTCGTGGGCGGCGAGGACCGTGCGCAGGTCGTCGAGGTCGATGTCGCCGCTCGGCGCGGTCGCGACCACCGCGACCCGCAGCCCCGCGAGCACCGCCGAGGCCGCGTTGGTCCCGTGCGCGGACGCCGGCACCAGGCAGACGTCGCGGTCCAGATCGCCGCGTGCTCGGTGGTACTCCCGGATCGCGAGCAGTCCCGCGAGCTCGCCCTGCGACCCGGCGTTGGGCTGCACGCTCACCGCGGCGTAGCCCGTCAGCTCGGCGAGCCAGCCCTGCAGCTGCTCGATCAGCCCGAGATAGCCCGCCACGTCCTGCGCCGGCGCGAACGGGTGGATCCGCGACAGCTCAGGCCAGGTGACCGCCGCCATCTCCGTGGCGGCGTTGAGCTTCATCGTGCACGAGCCCAGCGGGATCATCCCGCGATCGAGTGCATAGTCGGCGTCCGAGAGTCGCCGCAGGTACCGCATCATCTGCGTCTCGGAACGGTGCGCGTGGAACACCGGGTGGGTGAGGTAGTCGGTGGTCCGTGCCAACCTCAGGTCCGCAATCGGCGACGGGATCGCCGATCCCCGCTCCTCGGCACCGCCGACGGCGTCGCTCGCCACCGCGAGCAACGTCGCCACGGTCTCGGGTGTCGTGAGCTCGTCGCAGGCGATGCTCACCTGGTCCGGGGCGGCGCGCCACAGCGTGATGTTCTGGGCAAGCGCGCCATCGACGAGCGCGTCGGCCACCTCAGGTGCGGCCCGCAGCGTCACCGTGTCGAAGAACGCCGGCGTCGCCAGCTCATACCCACTCTGGATCAGTCCCGCGGCAAGTTCCCTGGCCCGCAGATGCACCCTCTCGGCGATCGCCCGCAGCCCCTCGGGACCGTGGTAGACCGCGTACATCGACGCCATCACCGCGAGCAGCACCTGTGCGGTGCAGATGTTCGACGTCGCCTTCTCACGGCGGATGTGCTGCTCGCGCGTCTGCAGCGCCAGCCGCAGCGCCTGGGCACCCGACGCGTCCTTCGAGACCCCGACCAGTCGTCCAGGAAGCTGCCGCTGCAGCCCCTCGCGCACAGCGAGGTACCCCGCGTGCGGACCGCCGAACCCCATCGGCACCCCGAATCGTTGCGTGGTGCCGGCGACCACGTCGGCACCCCACTCGCCCGGCGCCTCCAGCAAGGTCAGGGATAGCAGGTCGGCCGCGACGACGACGATCGCACCCGCCTCGTGCGCGGCTGCGACCCACCGCTCGTAGCTCTCCCGGGAGTGGATCGCGCCCGAAGCGCCCGGGTACGAGAGCAGGATGCCGAAGACCCCGTCAAGGTCGGGAAGGGCGCCGTCGATATCGAGCTCGCCGAGCTCCAGTCCGACCGGTGCGGCCCGCGTCTCGAGCACCGCCTTGGTCGCGGTCAGGCTGTCGGAGTCGACCAGGAATCGGCTCCCCCGCTTGTGCACGCGGTGCGCCAGCAGCATCGCCTCGGCGACGGCGGTGCCCTCGTCGAGCATCGACGAACCGGCCACGGCGGTGCCGGTCAGGTCGATCACCATCGTCTGGAAGTTCAGCAGCGCCTCCAGCCGACCCTGCGAGATCTCGGGCTGGTAGGGCGTGTACGCGGTGTACCAGGCCGGGTTCTCCAGCACGTTCCGCTGGATGACCGAGGGTGTCACCGTGTCGTAGTAGCCCTGTCCGATCATCGAGGTGCGGACCGTGTTCCGCCCCGCGATCTCGCGCAGCTCGGCCAGCACCTCGGTCTCGTTCTCGGCAGCCGGGAGGGATGCCTGCTCCGTCACGATGCCAGCCGGGATCGCGGACAGCACCAGCTCCTCGACGCCCGGGTAGCCAAGCGCCCCGAGCATCTGTTCGCGGTCGGTCTCGCCGACGCCGATGTGCCGGTGGACGAACTCCCCCGCCATCCCTCAGCCCTGGGTGAGGGCGGTGTAGGCCTCGGCGTCGAGCAGCGGCCCCTCCGCCTCGACCGTGACGCTGAACAGCCAACCATCACCATACGGGTCGCTGTTGACCACCTCAGGGGCGTCGACCGCAGCCTCGTTGAGGCTCGCCACGGTCCCGGTCACGGGTGAGTACAGATCACTCACCGACTTGGTGGACTCGATCTCGCCGCACGGCTGCCCGGCCACGACCTCGCTGCCGACGGCGGGAAGGTCCAGGTAGACGACGTCGCCCAGGGAGTCGGTCGCGAAAGCGGTGACGCCCACGGTGGCGGTCCCGTCGGCGAGCACCACCCACTCGTGCTCGGCGGTGTACTGGCGGTCGGTGGGGATGCTCATCTCAGCTCGCGCTCCGTCGGTCCTGGGTGCTGGCCTCGGCGTCACGCCGGGCGTCGGTAGAAGGGTAGTTCGGTCACGGTCATCGGCTGCCGAGTCCCGCGCACGTCGACGTCGAGCGCCTCGCCAAGGATGGTCGGTGCGTTCACGTGCGCCATGGCGATCGGGTGTCCGAGCGTCGGAGAGAGCACGCCCGAGGTGACGGTCCCGATCTCGGTGCCCTCGCCGTCGAGCACGATCGAACCGGCACGGGCAGCACGGCGGCCCGACCCGGCCAACCCGATCAGATGAGTGCCCGTGGGATTCTCCGACCGCGCCGCGAGCGCGTCGCGACCCACGAAGGCGCGGTCGAGCTTGACCACGCGACCAAGCCCGACCTCGTACGGCGTCGTGGCCCGGGTGAGCTCCTGGCCGTACAGCGGCATCCCCGCCTCGAGGCGGAGAGTGTCGCGACAGGCGAGCCCCGCCGGGACGAGCCCGACCGGCGCGCCGGCCTCCAGCAACAGCCGCCACAACCCGACAGCACCCTCGGCGGGGACCGCCAGCTCGAAGCCGTCCTCACCGGTATAGCCGGTGCGGGCGACGAGCGCGGGCACCCCGTCGATCGTGCCGCGGACACTCGCGTAGTACCGGAGCGCACCGAGGTCCACATCGACCAGTGGCTCAAGGATCTCCGCAGAACGGGGCCCCTGGACGGCGATCAGTGCCCGGTGCGGCGTCCGGTCCACCACGGCGCACTGCCGACCCTCGCTGCGGCGTGTCAGCTCATCGAGCACGGTCAGCCGATTGGCGGCATTCGCGATGACGAGGTAGTCCTCGGCCTCGAGCCGGTACACGATGAGGTCGTCGAGGATGCCGCCATCCTCGGCGACGATCACGGTGTAGCGAGCTCGACCATCCGCCATCTGCGAGGGAATACTCACGAGCGCGCCGTCGAGGGCAGCACCGGCGTCCGGTCCGGTGACCTCGATCTGCGCCATGTGGGACAGGTCGAACAGGCCCGCCTGCTGCCGCACCGCGTGGTGCTCGGCCAGGTCCCCCGCATACCGAAGCGGCATCTGCCAGCCCGCGAAGCTGGTCAGGGTGGCGCCCGCGGCGATGTGCTCCGCATGCAGCGGAGTGGTCAACACCTCACTCATGCGGGACGCACGGGCTTCACGGCGAGGACCGGGCAGGTGGCGTCGAGCAGGATGCGCTGGGCGTTCGAGCCCAGGATGAGCTTGCCGACCGGGCTCCGGCGCCGAAGCCCGATCACGATCAGGTCCGCCGACAGGTCCTCGGCGATCTGCACCAGGTCATCCGCGACGTCGTTGCCGCGCTCCACGTGTCGCACCTCGTGCGCCACGTCGCTGGTCTCGAGCGTCTGTCGCGCCTCCTCGACCGCGGCCTCGATCGTCTCGGCGTCGGAGCCTCGGGTGGCGTGCACGACGACGACGAGCGTCGTCTCCCGGCGGGTCGCCTCCTCGATGCCTGATTCGAGGGCGGCTCTGCCCTCTGGTGTGGGGACGAACCCTGCAACGACCGGCACCACGCACCTCCATCCGCGCTCGGGTGGCGTCTGCGCCGAGGGTAGCGCGTCAGAACGTGCTCGGGGTCACGCATGAGCGCCCGCCCACCCAGCCCGGCCGCACTCCGGCATGCAGCACGTCGACCAGCAGGCTGCCCAGCGAGCAGCCCGGGTCCTCCGACAGGCACTGGTGCACCAGCACATCCGCTCGGGCCCCCTCGCCGGACCACCAGGCGAGCCATCCGAGCATCGCCAGCGGGTACCCAGCACGCCGCGGCCCGGCGTGCCTGACGATCTCCGTGAGCACCAGTCGGGCCGCCTGCCGGTGGCGACCATCGGGCAGAGCCACCTCACCCGTCACCATGCCGCCGAAATTGGCGAGCACGTCGTCGGATCCGGGCCGGCCACGCTCCCCGCTCACCGTCCATGCCACGACCGCGTCGCGCAGGTGGGGATCGGCCATCGCTGCCCCGAGGCGTCCGAGGACCGCCGGATCAGGCAGCCAGCGGCGCTGGGTCATCGCCTCCGCCAGCGCGACGCCGAACAGATCGAGAATCCGCCGCCGCCAGCGCTGCTGCTGGTCGCCGGGACGCTTGCGCATGGCCCGGCGTTCCCGGTCCGCGGCGCGGATCGCCGCAGCGAGCCGCTCGGCGTCGACGTCGCGGGGGCACCCGAGCGCCTCGCGACTGGGCGCCAGAGACTCGCCCTCCAGCACCATCCGCGCGGCGACGGCACTCTCGGTGAGCCGAGACAGTGGGTACCCCTCGTAGGGGCAGTGCGGCACGTGGGCGCACTCGAGGCAGGCGTACCCGGTCGGCGTCACGATGAACGCTTCGCGACGGTCGGTGAACGGCATCTGTGCCAGCCACTCCTCCAGCACCCCGCCCGCGACACCCTGTCCGGCGCGGATGTCCGCGATCGGCTCGTCGGCGTAGACGACCGTCAGAGCACCAACGGTGGGATCCTGCAGCATCTGGGCGCGAATTCCCGCGACGGCCTGCGGCAGCACCGTGGGGGTCGCCAGGTCGGCGAGATCGAGCCGGGAGGCCATACCGACGGCGACCTCGCCCGGGGCGGGCTCGATCACGGTGAGCATGGCGAGGGACTGCGTCGGCACGTATCCGAATCGGTACGGCAGGTAAGCGAGGAGGTCCTCGGCGCGGTCGAGCTTGAGCGTGACGGGTTCGATGTCCATCGCCTGAGTCCACCGCGGCCGGTGGTGCGCCCGCTCGGTCCGCGAGGGGGTGCTGTGGATACCGGTGCATCAGGCTGCACCTGTGGACAAGGTCGGGCGTGTCTCCCGGCACGGGTAGTGTGGCGATCGTGCAGCAGGCGGTCGCGGAACTACGCCCGGCGGTGACCGCCGAGGTGCTCGGCTCATGGCGCCGCCTGGCCGGCTCGTTCGCCGCTGTCGGCCACGAGGTCGCCGCCTTCTTCGACGTCGGTGCGGATCTGCTGGCGCACGGCAAGCGCCTGCGCGCCTCGTTCGCCTCCGCCGGTTGGCGGAGCCTCGGAGGTGAGCCGCTGGCCGCCGCCGAGGTCCGGCTCGGGAGTGGGCTGGAGCTCTTCCAGGTGGCGGCGCTCGTCCATGACGACCTCATGGACGGTTCTCTGACACGCCGCGGCCGCCCGTCGGCCCACCGGCAGTTCGCGCACCACCACGACGAGATCGGGCTCGTGGGCGGCGCCACCCGGTTCGGCGAGGCGGGCGCAGTGCTCCTGGGTGATCTGCTGCTCGTGGCTGCCCAGGCCGAGCTTGACGGTGCGCTCGGCCTCGTGGGTGTGGAGCCCGGGTCCAGGGGGCGTCGCCTCGTCGAGGAGATGATGGCCGAGGTCACGGTCGGCCAGTTCCTCGACATCTACGCGCAGTCCGCACCATGGTCGGAGGATCCCGCCGTCGACCTCGACCGGGCTCGCCGTGACAACCGCTCCAAGTCCGCCCGCTACAGCGTGGAGCACACCTTGGTCATCGGCGCCGCGATGGCGGGTGCGGGTGACGATGCGCTCGCCCGGCTGCGCGCCGTCGGGCTGCCGATCGGCGAGGCGTTCCAGCTCCGCGACGACGTCCTCGGCGTCTTCGGGGACCCGTCCACCACTGGGAAGCCGGCAGGTGACGATCTCCGCGAGGGCAAGCGGACTGTGCTGGTCACTCTCGCCATGACACTCGCGAACCCGGCTGACCGGGCGATGCTGCGCACCGCCGTCGGGAATCCCGACCTCACGCTCGACGACGTGACTCAGATCCGCGCGATCCTCACCGAGTGTGGTGCCCTCGACGCTGTCGAGGACCTGATCGCCGAGCGGTATCGCACCGGTTTGGACGCCCTCGCCGCGACCGGTCTCGGCCAGCAGCAGCAGGCCCATGTCGCGGCGATCGCCGACGCCGCGATCGTGCGTAACGCCTGATCGGGACGCGACTCAGAAGGCGAGCGACTGCGCGGACCGACGGACCGCGTGCGTGCGCAGGTCGGTCAACGCCTGGATCGGGGTGCTGCCGAGCTCGTCGTTGGCGCGGAACAGCCAGGACACGATCTCCTCGTCGCTGAAGCCGGCATCCGTGAGCTGGATGACGCTCCCGCGCAGGCCGGGCACGACGGCCGTGCCGCCCTCGGGATCCTCGACCACGAAGGCCGAGGGGATCACCGGCGCCCGGCCACCCCGCCGCACCGCGACGATCGACCGATCGGCGATCAAGCTGCGGACGTCCCGGTCACGCAGGCCGAGCGCCTCTGCCACCTCCGGGATGCTCGCCCACGCGATGTGCTCGAGGCCGTCGGAGGCATCGGTGGCCGGAGTCGTCTCACGCATAGGAGCGAGCGTAGGGCCAACCCGCGACAACCGAGCGACCACTCTGTTATCGTCACTAACTGCACATATGTCACATCTGTCGCACACGACACTGGTGTCACACCCACGAGACCGGGAGCTCGCATGGCCCTCCGCCGCACTCGCACACCCGTCCAGGTAGCCACCGGCCTGACCGCCATCGGCGCCGTCACGGCCGTCGGTCTCGCCGGCGTGGTCGCTCCCGCCACAGCCGACGCCGCTGCCGCGCCCGGCCACCGACCGAGCGAGCACACGGGGCCGATCCCGATGCAGCCGTCCAACAACGAGCGCACCCACACCGTGCGTAGCGGCGAGACGGTGTCGGCGATCGCTGCCCGCTACGGCACCACGATCTCCGCGATCGTGTCGGCCAACGATCTCAATGCGCGCGCGATGATCTACGTCGGCCAGGTCCTCACGATCCCCAGCGGCGCCGGCTCGGCGTCCAGCTCCACGGGTTCCTCCTCGTCCTCCAGCTCGACGGCGTCCGGAACCTCGTCCTACAAGGTCGTCTCGGGAGACACACTCTCGGGCATCGCTGCCCAGCACGACACGACAGTTTCCCGGTTGATGTCGCTCAACAACCTCAGCTCGACCGTGATCCACCCCGGTCAGGTGCTCAAGGTCAGCGGATCCAGCTCGTCGTCGGGCAGCTCTAGTTCCTCCAGCTCGTCCTCCGGCAGCTCGAGCTCCTCGAGTAACGGCGCGACGTACACGGTGCGCTCGGGTGACACGGTGTCCGCCATCGCCGCCCGGCACGACACCACGGTCGCGGCCATCGTGTCGGCCAACGACCTCAACTCGCGCGCACTCATCCGCATCGGTCAGGTGCTCACGATCCCCGGCTCGTCGTCGAGCTCCTCGAGCTCGTCGAGCTCGTCATCAAGCTCCTCCTCGAGCTCCTCCAGCTCCTCCTCGAGCAGCTCGACCAGCTCCTACACGGTCGCGGCCGGAGACACGCTGTCCGGGATCGCTGCCAAGCACAACACCACGGTCAGCGCGATCACCTCGCTCAACTCGCTCAGCTCGACCGTGATCCACCCAGGTCAGGTCCTCAAGGTGCAGGGCCAGCTCGTGCCCAACACCTTCCTGCACTACACCTACCCCGAGTCCACGGTCTCGGCAGCGAACCAGAACAAGCAGGAGCTGTTGTCGGCCAACCTGCCGAGCCGCACCGCGATGCAGGACATCATCCGCACCACGGCGCAGCAGATGGGCGTGGACCCCGCGCTCGCGCTGGCGGTCGCGCAGCAGGAGTCGGGCTTCGACCCGGCGGCAGTCTCGCCCGCCAACGCGATCGGGGCGATGCAGGTGATCCCCACCTCGGGCGAATGGGCCTCCGACATGGTCGGCCGCGACCTCGATCTGCTCGACCCGCACGACAACGCGGTGGCCGGCGTGGCGATCCTGCGGTACCTCGTGCGCACCGCCCCGGATCTCCCGACGGCGATCGCCGGCTACTACCAGGGCCTCGCCTCGGTCAACCGCAACGGGATGTTCTCCGACACCCGCCGCTACGTGGCCAATGTGCAGACCCTGATGACACGCTATGCCTGAACCGGCGTAGATCGGCTCGTCGCTCTTACACTGCGATCGTGGCCGCCACCGTGACCGATCCCGTGCTCGGCACGATCGTCGACGGCCGCTACGAGGTCATCTCCCGCATCGCTCGGGGAGGCATGGCCACCGTCTATCTCGCGCAGGACCGCCGGCTCGACCGCAAGGTCGCGCTCAAGATGATGCACCCGCATCTGGCCGACGGCAGCGACGTGGTCGCCCGCTTCCGGCGTGAGGCACGTGCCGCTGCGCGACTCTCGCACCCGGGCGTGGTCGGGGTGTTCGATCAAGGCACCGAGGGTGAGACGTCCTACCTCACCATGGAGTACGTCGACGGCGTGACGTTGCGTCGTCGCCTGTCCTCACGCGGTGCGCTGTCGCTGGGTGAGGCGCTCGACGTCATGGAGTCGGTCCTCGACGCCCTTGCCGCCGCACATCGTGCAGGCCTGGTCCACCGCGATGTCAAGCCTGAGAACGTCCTGATCGCGCGCAGCGGAGCGGTCAAGGTCGCCGACTTCGGCCTCGCACGCGCGGTCACCGAGGCCACGATGTCCTCCACCGGTGCGCTGCTCGGCACGGTGGCCTACCTCTCCCCCGAGATCGTCACCTCCGGCGCTGCGGATGCCCGCGCCGACGTCTACGCGGCCGGCGTGATGCTCTACGAGATGCTCACCGGCCACCAGCCGTTCGAGGGCGAGACCCCGATCCAGATCGCGTACAAGCACGTCCACGAGCGGGTGCCACCCCCATCCGATGACGTCGACTGGCTGCCCTTCGAGGTCGATGAGTACGTCGCCTCGCTCACCGCCCATGACCCTGACCAGCGGCCTCGCTCAGCCGACGCAGCGCTCGCCGCTCTGCGCACGATGCGGGCCGAGTTCGACGAACAGGTGCTCGCGCTCCGAGCCGACGTGGACCCCCGCCAAGCGGAGATCGCCGAGATCGCGAACGAGGCCACCGACGATGTCGAGCGCGAGGGCCACACGGCCGCTGTTCCCACGCCGCCCGGCGGCACTGTCGCGCTCCCGATCGGCGCAGTCACCGAACCCGACGAGCAGCCGCTGGAGAACAACCGGCGCAAGCGGACCCGGCGTCGCCGCGCCTTCGCGGTCGTCCTCGTGGTGCTGTTCGTGCTCGCCGCCGCCGGCAGCGGCGCGTGGTGGTACCTCACGATCGGGCCCGGCGCCTACACGACCATGCCCGACGTCGTCGGCCGCGCCGAGGCCACGGCCCTGTCCACGCTCGAGGAAGCGGGACTCGACCCGACCACCACCGCCGAGCACTCCGACTCCGTGCCGGTCGGTCACGTGATCAGCACCGACCCCGCACCCGGAGACCGGATCGAGAAGAACGGCCAGGTCGAGGTGGTGGTCTCCCAGGGCGTGCTGCGCATCAGCATCCCCGACGTCGCGGGCGCCACCGAGGCGGACGCGCAGCAGCAGCTGGCGGCGGCCGGGCTCGACGGAACCATTCACATCGAGCGGGACTGGCACCAGGATGTGCCCGAGGGCACGGTGATCGAGACCGAGCCCAGCGCCGGCAGCACGGTCGACCACGGCGTCGACATCACGGTGCTGGTCTCCCAGGGGCGCGAGCCGATCACGGTGCCGGACGTCGTCGGGCTCCCTGCCGACGAGGCGGAGCAAGACATCCTCGATGCCGGCGCCGAGCCGCAGTTCGGCGACGAAGCCTTCTCCGACGACGTGCCGGAGGGTCACATCATCAGCCAGGAGGTCGTCGGGGAGGCGTACCGTGGCGACCTCGTGCCGCTCGTGACGTCCAAGGGACCCGAGCTGTTCCAGGTCCCGAACCTGTTCGGGATGCAGTACGCCGACGCCGCCGCCGAGCTGGAGGCACTCGGATTCGTGCCTGAGCGGGAGAACGTGCTCGGCGGGCTGTTCGGCACCGTGCGTGAGCAGTCGGTGGAGGCCGACTCCTGGCAGCCGCGTGGCACAGTCATCGTGCTGACGGTGGTGTGAGGGGCATTCAGCTCCGGCGCGCGTAGCGCTCCTCGCGCCATGCGTCGCCGC
This sequence comes from Pseudactinotalea sp., assembly GCF_048594945.1. Classification (NCBI taxonomy): domain Bacteria; kingdom Bacillati; phylum Actinomycetota; class Actinomycetes; order Micrococcales; family Cellulomonadaceae; genus Pseudactinotalea; species Pseudactinotalea sp. The sequence continues at coordinate 11,750 of NZ_JBMDXJ010000401.1, forward strand.
GAGCGTGGTAGCCACGCTGTTCCCAGAACCCACGGTCAGGGTTCTCGGGGAGCAGGTAGTTCCAGCCCCGGAGCCACTTGGGCCCCTTCCACGTGTACAGGTGCGGGATCACCAGCCGCAGCGGTGCGCCGCGCTCGGGGGTCAGCGGCTGACCGTCGCGGTGCGTGACCAGCAGCGCGTCGCTGGAGAGCATGTCGGCCAACGGCACGTTCGCCGCGTACCCGAACTCGGCGAACACCAGGGTGTCGCTGACCTCCGGCGCCGGCGGCGCGAGCTCCACGAGATCCCGCGCCCGTACCCCGCCCCACGCGATCCCCTGGGCGGTCCACCGGGTCGCGCAGTGCATGTCGCACAGCTGCTCCACCGGCGGCAGCTCCGCGACCTCGTCAAGGCTGAAGGTGCGCTCGTCTCCGCTCGCGGTCGCGCCTCCGATCGTGACACGCCACCGGGCACGCTCCCGCTCGGGAATCCGGCCGTAGTGCATCACCGGGGGCTCAGCCACCCGGTGCTGGCCCGGCGGCAAGGCGTGACCGTGCGCCGGTATGTGAGGCTCCGGCGAGCGCGCTGCAGTCACGTCAGGAGTCCCGCAGCATCTCCGCGACCAGGAACGCCATCTCCAGCGACTGCTGGTGATTGAGGCGGGGGTCGACCAGGGTGGTGTAGCGCCGCGTCAGCCCGACGTCGTCGATCTCCTCGCTGCCCCCGAGCACCTCGGTGACGTCGTCGCCCGTCAGCTCGACGTGCAGACCACCCGGGACCGTGCCGAGGCTGCGGTGTACCTCGAAGAAACCGCGGACCTCGTCTATGACGTCGGTGAACCGCCGGGTCTTGTACCCGTTGCCCGAGGTGATGCCGTTGCCGTGCATCGGGTCGCACACCCACGTGACCGGGCGTCCGTCAGCGGCGACGCCCTCCACCAGCGCCGGCAACAGGTCGCGGACCTTGCCGGCACCCATCCGGGTGATGAACGTGAGTCGCCCCGGTTCGCCGTCGGGGTTGAGCCGATCGATCAGAGCGACCGCATCCGCGACCGTACTCGTCGGACCCAGCTTGACTCCGAGCGGGTTCCGCACGCGAGAGAAGAAGTCCACGTGCGCGCCGTCGAGCTGGCGCGTGCGCTCCCCGATCCACAGGAAGTGAGCGGAGCAGTCGTAGGCGAGACCGGTGCGCGAGTCGATCCGGGTGAGCGGCCGCTCGTAGTCGAGCAACAACCCCTCGTGCGAGGAGTAGAAGTCGACCGTCCTCAGGGCATCGAAGTCGGCGCCGGCGGCCTGCATGAACCGGATCGCCCGGTCGATCTCGCCCGCGAACGCGTCGTAGGCCGCATACGCGGGGTTGTCGAGGAAACCTCGATTCCACTCATGCACGCGCCGCAGGTCGGCGAACCCGCCCTGCGTGAACGCGCGGATGAGGTTGAGCGACGTGGCCGAGCTCCGGTATGCCGCGAGCAGCCGTTGCGGATCGGGGATCCGGGACTCCGCCGTGAACTCGAACGAGTTGATGATGTCGCCGCGGTAAGCCGGCAGCGTCACGCCATCGCGGGTCTCGACGTCGGAGCTGCGCGGCTTCGCGAACTGTCCCGCCATCCGGCCCATCTTGATGATGGGGATCGAGGCGCCGTAGGTCAGCACGACCGCCATCTGCAGGATCGTCTTGATCTTGTCGCGGATGTTGTCGGCTGTGATCTCCGCGAACGTCTCCGCGCAGTCGCCGCCCTGCAACAGGAACGCCTCGCCGCGGGACGCCGCCGCCAACCGCTCACGCAGGTTGTCGGCCTCGCCCGCGAACACCAGCGGGGGCTGCGTGGCGAGCTCGCTCGTGACGGCCCGAAGCGCCTCCTGATCCGGCCAGGCCGGTTGCTGCAGCGCGCGCAGCTCACGCCACCGATCCAGCCCGCCAGGTGCCGCGGTATCGGGGGCCGTCTCGCTCTGCACGCTCACCACGTCAGGATAGGGCGCTCGGAAGGCGCCGCCCGACCATGGCGCCGCCCGGTCAGTGCGCCGCAGGCTCGGCGGCGACCAGCGGCTGGCCGATCCCGTCGAGCAGCTCACCGAACCACGGCGTGCTCACGTCGAACGCCTTGCCGCCCGCGATGCGCGGGAACTCGATCGCACGCAGCTCGTCGCCGTTCTCCTCGTCGTGGCCGATGACGCCCGAGACACCGGCGATCGCGGTCTCGACCGCGAGGTCGACCATCCGACCGATCAGCTCGAGATCAGCCTCGTTCGCCTTGGCCGACCTCGAGAAGTACCCGCTCTTCTGCACCATCGTCTTCTCGGCGCCGATCAGCGAGGCGAACTGCTTGGCGAACCAGGCACCGGGGTTGATCGTGTCGAGCTTGACGTGTCCGAACGGGTCCCGCTGCACCTCCTCGCCGGCGGCCTCGAGCTCGGCGATGATCTCCGGGACCCCGGCACCCTCGGACAGGAAGATGTTGACGTTGCCGATCTCGTCCATGATGCCGCGCAGCCGGGCCGCCTCGGCCTGCATGTCGAGCTTGAGCTCGGGCAAGAACACCGCGTGGACGTCCCAGCGCTCGCGCGTGAGGCCGAGGCTGGGGTTCCACTCCTGCTGGTCCAGCCACGCGCGGTAGTCCCGCGCCGCCGCTGCGGTCAGCCAGCCGCAGTGCCGGCCCATCACCTCGTGCACGATCAGCATGCGCGGGTTCGACCGGTGCTCACCGATGATGTTCTGCGCGAAGATCGACGCCTGCTCGGCGGCCGTCATGGCACCGAGCGACTGCCGGATCGGCACGATGTCGTTGTCGATCGTCTTCGGCAGGCCGACCACCTCCAGGTGGTACCCGTTGGACTCCAGGTAGGCCGCGAGATCAGCCGCAGTCGTGTTGGTGTCGTCACCTCCGATCGTGTGGAGCACGTCCACGCCGTCGGTGCGCAGCTGCTCCGCCGCGACCTGCAGCGGGTCCTGCCCCTCGGCGACAAGGCCGCGCTCGACCAGGTTCGTGGCGTTGGTCAGCTTCACCCGGCTGTTGCCGATCGGGCTGCCGCCGAACCGGTCCAGGATCGCCGCGTTCGCGCGGGCGTCGTCGTCGATCGTGATCGAGGTGCCGGTCAGCAGGCCGTGGTAGCCGTACTGATAGCCGATGATCTCGGCGTCCGGGAGGACCTCCGAGTAGCGGGTGACCAGCTTGCCTACGGCAGCGGACAGACAGGGCGCGAAACCGCCTGCGGTCAGAAGTGCGACCTTGCGGATCTGGCGTGCTTCGGACATCGGCGATTGCTTCCTCTCGTGGACCATGGACGATCAGCCCCCGGTGAACGGCGGCTCTGGGTCAAGACTAGAGCGGACTAAACTGGAAGGTATGCCGCCGTCCACGGAGCACCCCTCGGGTGAGGGTGGCCATGACGAGAGCAGCGAGGGGGACGGCCCCCGCCATCCCACTCAGGATGATTTCGACCGGCGGTTCGCCGAGCTGACCAGCCATCCGGACCTGGATGGACTGCAGCAGTCGCTCCCTCGGCCCGATCCCGCCCGACCCCAGCCCAACACCGGCGAGCCTGACAGCGAGACCGGCGACGCCCCGCCGTCGGGCACGCTCGGTGGGCCGCGCGACTACGCACCGCCGGAGGACGAGCTCGACGAGCACTTCGACCCGCCGGAGCCCGAGTCCCTCACCAGCGCAGACCCGATCAAGGTGCTCGCCTGGACCGGCGCCATCGCGGGACCGGTCTGCCTGATGCTCGTGGTGATCTTCTGGACGACCGCACCCGCGATCGTCTGGCTGACCGTGCTCGCCGTGACCCTGCTCGGGTGGGTCGTGGCCATCCTCCGATTGCCACGATCGCGCAACGATGACGATGACGGCGCCGTGGTGTGACTGCTGCGCCTCGCCGGACCGATAGCCTGACCCCTCACACCATCCTTCCCGTTCTGCCACCGGAGCCAGCAATGGACACCTTCGCCGCCCCACCGATCGTGACGACGCCCGACGAGATGTCCGTCGGCGACCTGCTCGCCGACCACGCCAACCGCACGCCCGACAAGGTGCTGGTCGAGCGCCTCGTCGACGGCACCTGGCGCCCCGTGACCGCCGCCGAGATGCACGCGACCGCGACCGCGATCGCCAAGGGCCTGATCGCCTCCGGCGTCGAGGCCGGCGATCGGGTCGCGATCATGGCGCGCACGCGCCCCGAGTGGACGTTCCTCGACTTCGGGATCTGGTACGCGGGCGCCGTCCCGGTGCCGGTGTACGAGACGTCGTCGCCGTCGCAGACCGCGTGGATCCTCTCCGACTCCGGCGCGGTCGCGGCCGTGGCCGAGCACGCCGATCACGAGGCCGTCATCGAGAAGGCACGCAAGAAGGCGCCCGACGTCAAGCACGTGTGGCAGATCGATGGCGGCGCGCTCGAGCAGCTCGCGGCTGCGGGCGTGGACGTCGGCGACGAGGTGGTGCGTGAGCGCCGTGACGCCGTGCGCCTCGGCGATCTCGCCACCGTGATCTACACCTCCGGCACCACCGGCAAGCCCAAGGGTGCGGAGCTCTCGCACGGCAACTTCGTGGAGCTGACGCGGAACGCGGTCGAGGCGCTGGGCAGCCAGATCCTGCACGCCGACTCGCGCACGCTGCTGTTCATGCCGCTGGCGCACGTGTTCGCGCGGTTCGTCGAGGTGCTGTGCATCGCGGCGGGCGTCCCGCAGGGGCACACGCCGGACACCAAGACCTTGATGGCCGACATCGGCACCTTCCGGCCCACCTTCATCCTGTCGGTCCCTCGAGTGTTCGAGAAGGTCTACAACTCCTCCGAGGCCAAGGCGGCCGCCGGCGGCAAGATCAAGATCTTCCAGTGGGCGGCGAAGACCGCACAGGACTACTCGCGCTCGCTCGAGACCGGCGGACCCGGGTTCGCGCTGAAGCTGCAGCACAAGGTCGCCGACAAGCTCGTGCTGCACAAGATCCGCGACGCGCTCGGCGGCCAGGCCGCGTTCGCGATCTCCGGCGGCGCGCCGTTGGGTGAGCGGCTCGGGCACTTCTTCCGCGGCGTCGGGCTCACGGTCCTCGAGGGATACGGCCTCACCGAGACCACCGCACCGCTGAGCGTGAACGTGCCCGCCAAGGCCAAGATCGGCACGGTCGGGCCGCCGCTGCCCGGCACCTCGATCAAGATCGGCGCCGACGGCGAGATCCTCGCCCAGGGCGTCGGAGTGTTCGCGGCGTACCACGGCAACGAGGACGCCACCAACGAGGCGATCGAGGACGGCTGGTTCCACACCGGCGACATCGGTGAGCTCGACAGCGACGGCTACCTCAAGATCACGGGCCGTAAGAAGGAGTTGATCGTCACCGCGGCCGGCAAGAACGTGGTGCCGTCACAGCTCGAGGACCGGCTGCGCTCGCATCCCCTGATCAGCCAGTGCCTCGTGGTCGGCGACCAGCGGCCGTTCGTCGCGGCCCTGATCACGCTCGACGGCGAGATGTTGCCTTCGTGGTTGTCGAACCACTCGCTGCCGGAGATGGGTGTGACCGAGGCGGCCAAGCACCCCGAGGTGCTCGCGGCGCTGCAGCGGGCCGTCGACCGGACGAACGCCAAGGTGTCCCGGGCCGAGTCGATCCGCAAGTTCGAGGTGCTGACCGACGACTTCACGATCGACAACGACTACCTGACGCCGTCGCTCAAGGTGAAGCGCGCCAAGGTCCTGGGCGACTACGCCAACCTCGTGGACGACGTGTACGCACGCGCAGCGGCTGACCGCAACGCGGAAGGCACCTCCGCCTGAGGGCTCGCGCACCGATGTCGGACGTGTGTTCTAGCGTCCGAGGTGATGCGACAGCACCTGAACCCACGCCCGGTGCAGCTCGCCCTCGACGAGATCGGGGTGCCGCTGCACGAGGTGACCTTCGTGGTCGTCGACCTCGAGACCACCGGGGGTTCACCGACGAAGAGCGAGATCACCGAGATCGGTGCCGTCAAGGTGCGCGGCGGCGAGGTGCTCGGGGAGTTCGGAACGCTGGTCAACCCGGGTGTGCCGATCCCGCCGACGATCACGGTGCTGACCGGCATCACGACCGCGATGGTCCTTGAGGCGCCGCCGATCGAGCAGGTGCTGCCGGCGTTCCTGGAGTTCGCGCAGGGTGCTGTGCTGGTGGCGCACAACGCCGGGTTCGACGTCGGGTTCCTCAAGGCCAACACCGCACGGATGGACCTCACCTGGCCGAGCCCGGCCGTGGTGGACACGGTGCGGCTGGCACGCCGCGTCGTGACACGTGACGAGGCACCGAACCACAAGCTCGCGAGCTTGGCACGCGTGTTCGGCGCGGCGACCACCCCCAACCACCGGGCGCTGCAGGATGCGCGAGCCACGGTCGATGTCATGCACGGACTGCTGAGCCGGATGGCGTCGCTCGGCGTGACCCACCTGGAGGATCTCGCCACAGCCTCCGATCCGGTCCCGCCTGCGCGGCGGCGCCGTTCCAGCCTCGCGGACCACCTTCCCCGCTCCCCCGGCGTGTACCAGTTCATCGGGCCGGCGAACGAGATCCTCTACGTCGGCACCGCCTCCGACCTGCGCCGCCGGGTGCGGCAGTACTTCACGGCGTCCGAGAAGCGCCGCCGGATCGGCGAGATGGTCGACCTCGCCACCTCGGTGCGCGGGGTGGCGTGCGCGACCCGGCTCGAGGCACAGGTGCGCGAGCTGCGGCTGATCGCCGAGCACGACCCGCCGTACAACCGGCGTTCGCGCCGGCCCGACCGGCTGCCGTGGGTGCGGCTGACCGACGAACCTCACCCGCGGCTGTCGATCGTGCGCGAGGTCCCACCCGACGCCGTCGCGGTCGGACCGTTCGCGAGCCACGCAGCGGCACAGCTCGCCGTCGAGGCGGTGCAGCAGGCCATCCCCGTGCGGCAGTGCACGCGCCGGTTGCCGATCCGGCCGCGCGCCGACGCAGCGAGCTGCATGCTCGCGGAGATCGGCCGCTGCAGCGCCCCGTGCGTCGATGAACGTGCCGCCGCCGAGTACGGCGACATCGCTGCCACCGCGGCCGAGGCACTGACCGGGCGCAACCGAGACGTGATGGCCGCGGCGGCCGAGGAGATCGGGCGGCTCGCGTCCCTCGAGCGATTCGAGGAGGCAGCCGGGCGGCGTGACCGTGCCGAATCCTTCGGCCGTGTGCTCTCCCGGGGACTCCGGCTGCAGAGCCTGCAGCACGCTCGCGAGGTGGTCGCAGCGCGCCCGCTGGCGGGCGGTTGGGAGCTTGTGCTGATACGTCACGGCCGGTTCGCCGGAACGGCAGTCAGCCCGCGTGGCACCGACCCGATGCCACTGGTGACCTCGCTCGCGCACACCGGCGAGGCGGTCCCGGTGCCCGCGCGGTGCGGCGGCGCGGCAAGCACAGAGGAGACCGAGCTACTGGCTGCCTGGTTGGGCGCGGCCGGAACCAGGCTGATCGCGTTCGAGCATCCCGAGGCGCCGGGGTGGTCCGTGCCGATCACGGCGGCGCCGCCGGACCTGCACACGTCGGTGACACTCCGCCGGCAAGAGCGGGAGGCGCTCGGACCACGCCCGCGGGGTGTGTCGGACGACGCGGCTGCAGCCGGCACGTACGCCGTGCGGGCGAGTCAGGTACTGGGTCCGACCGGGTAGAGATCGTCGGCATCGTTGAAGAGCGTGAACCCCCACCCGGGCGCGAGGGCCAGGTAGGGCTGGATCTGCGGGTGGCGCCCGAGCGCCTCCTGCACCGTCACCACGGAGAACCCCACCGTGCGGGAGACCTCGTCGAGATCCGGTGGTCCGGTGAAGAACACCCAGCCGCAGTCGCCCCGCTCGGGTTTCGGCTCGAACCTCGCGCCGTACAACGGGACCGAGTCGGGCGTGACGTTCTTCGACAACAGCACGCGGGCGAACGGGATCGAGGGATGTGCAGGCGCCCCGCTCCGATCGACCACGGCCTGCTGATCGCGCCGCAACCGCGGCGGGGCGAGCGGGTCCATCGGCGTGGTCGGGTCGGTCATCGGGTTCTCGGGATCGCTCTCCCACCGGGCGAGGAACGCCAGGAACTCATCGAAGTCCGGGAGCGGTGCCGCCGTGGCGATCACGTGGCTCACCGGGATCCGCACCCGGTCGTTGGGAAGCAACCTGGTGTGCGTGCCGAACGGGTGATTGTCCATCGCGCACTCGAGCACGTCGCCCTCACGCCCGATCACGATCGCCCACATCCGTTCGCCGAACGGCACGAGCACGGGTCGGCCATGGTCGTCGTAGGGCGCGGCACCGTCGCGTACCGGGTCGGCGATCGTCACGATGCGGAAGATCGCACGGACCACGCTCCCGGGACCGAGGGCCGCGAGCTCGCCAGCCGTCGGCAGCTCGAACGTGTCCGGATGTGCAGCGGCGGTGGGCCGCGGATCCTCGAGCGCCCAACCACCCCGCGCCAGCAACGCCTCGACCTCGTTCATCGGTCAACCCCCTTCTCGCACGTGTTCATCCTGCCGTCGGTCGGTGCCGCTCGTCCAATGGCGACGCGCTCGTGCATGATGAGTGGACGACAACGAGGAGGACACCGATGATCACCGCGATCGTGCTGATCGACGTCGAGGCGTCGCGCATCCCAGAGGTGGCTCAGGAGGCCGCCGAGATCGACGGCGTGAGCGAGGTGTACTCGGTCACGGGCGACATCGACCTGATCGCCATGGTGCGTGTCCCCGAGCACCAGCAGCTCGCGGGCGTCATCTCCGACAGGCTGAGCAAGGTCGAGGGAGTCGTCCGCACGCAGACCTACCTGGCGTTCCAGTCGTACTCTCAGCACGACCTGGAAGCAGCATTCGCCCTTGGCCTGGGGGACTGAGCACGTGAGCACCGCACATTCCGCCATCGGATGGATCGACCTCGACGGCGTCGTCAACCTTCGCGACGTCGGCGGCATCCCCACGACCGACGGCGGGGCGATCCGGCCCGGCCGGCTGCTGCGGTCGGACAATCTCCAGGACCTGACGGACCAGGACATCGCCGAGCTCCGCCGTCGGGGCCTGACGGACGTGGTCGACTTGCGCAGCGACACCGAGGTGACCTCCACGGGCCCGGGCCCCCTGAGCAGTGAGCCCTGGGTGCAGATCCACCACCACTCGTTCTTCGACGAGCGTGACCTCGACGGCGACGGCATCCCGGAGACGTCGGCTCCCGGACCCGGGCCCGAACCGGTGGAGACCGAGGAGTCCCCCGACGCCGTCGAGAAGGCCCTGCCCTGGGTGGGTCTGGAGCCCTCGGCCGAGCACGACAACCCGGCCACCGCGCACTATCTCTCCTATCTGAGCGACCGGCCGGACTCGATCGTCGCCGGGTTGCGCGTCATCGCTGGCGCCGAGGGCGCCGCCCTGGTGCACTGTGCGGCGGGCAAGGACCGCACCGGAACGCTGGTGGCACTCGCGCTGCTGCTGGCGGGGGCGGAGCCCCGGGCGATCATCGCGGACTACGCGGCGAGCAGCGAACGCGTCGAGGAGATCCTCGCTCGCCTGGTGGCGACGCCGACGTACGGACCTGTCCTCGGCGGCCAGCCGGCCGCGTGGCACATGACCTACCCGGAGACGATGGCCGAGCTGATCGAGCACGTGCAACCGGGCGGGGACCCCGCGCCGCTGCGGCGGATGCTCGCGGAGTACGGCTGGACCGACGCCGACACCGCGCAGCTGCGCGAGCGCCTGCGCGACTAGAGCGCGTCTGCTTCAGGCGCTCGAGGCGCTGGCCCACCGGTCCAGGATCTGCGCCGCCGCGCCGGAGTCGACCGCCCTCGCCGCGATGTCCATACCCTCGCGCAGCCGCTCGGTCAGCGAACCGGACCCCACAAGCGTGGCGTCCGCGACGATCGCGGCCGCGGCATTCAGCAGCACGGTCTCACGGACCGGCCCCGTGGTGCCCGCGAGCACGTCGCGCAGTGCCTGTGCGTTGACGGCGGCATCACCGCCACGGAGATCGTCGAGCGTGGCGGGCGCAAGGCCGAGCTCGGCGACGGTGTCGAGGTGATGCTCGACCACCGCACCGCCGCTCGTCTCCGACACCTCCCAGATCCTGCTCGATGCCGTGGGGGCGAGTTCGTCGAGGCCGTCGTCGTTGCGGAACACCAAGGCGTTGCGCCCGCGCTCAGCCAGAACACCGGCGACCAGCGGGGCCATGCGCGGGTTCCCGACCCCGATCGCGCCCGCCCGCGGTTGTGCCGGGTTGGTCAGCGGACCGAGCACGTTGAACGCCGTCGGAACCTTGAGCTCGCCGCGGACAGGACCGGCGTGACGCATGGCCGGGTGGTAGCTCGCCGCGAACAGGAACGTGATCCCCACCTCAGCGACCAGTTCAGCCGACCGCTCCGGAGGCAGATCCAGGCGCACCCCGAGCGCTTCGAGGACGTCAGCGGCCCCGCTGGCCGACGACGCGGCGCGGTTGCCGTGCTTGACCACCCGGAGTCCGGCTCCGGCGACGACGATCGCGGCAGTCGTAGAGATGTTGACGGACCTGTGCCGGTCACCCCCGGTGCCGACCACGTCCACGGCATCGCCGGCCACCTCGATCGGGACCGCATGCTCGAGCATCGAGTCCGCGAGGCCGCGCAACTCGGCAACGGTCTCCCCCTTGGTGCCCAGCGCCATCAAGAATCCCGCGAGGATGGTCGGGCTGGTGGCGCCGGACATCACCTGGTCCATCGCCCAGGCGGTCTCCTCGTGGCTGAGGTCCTCGCGCGCCAGCAGGCGCGCCAACAGGTCGGGCCAGGTGCGGTCGAGTCGGCTCGCGATGGCGGCCACTCTCAGACCTCGCTACGCAGCTGCGCAGCCACCGTCTCCTGGAGCTCGACCGGGTCGAACGGCGCGGCCACCACAGCATCGGCCTCCGACCAGGACGCCAGCCATGCGTCCTGCTGCCGTGCGATCAGCAGCATCACCGGCGGGCACTCGTAGATCGACGTCTTGAGCGTGCGGCACATCCCGATGCCGCCGATCTTCGGCGTCTCGCCATCCAGCACGAGCAGGTCGAAACCACCGCGCTTGACGGTGTCGATGACCGCTTGTGGCGACGCGACCTCGACCCAGTCGATCAGCGGCGTGTCGATCGATGCCCGCCTGCCCACCAGCGTGCGGATCTCGGCGCGGGTCGCACGGTCATCGCTGTAGAGCAGCACACTGGCGCGCCGTTCGGGCGCCTTCGCCGTGCTCGCCTCGACCACGTCCACTCCTGCAGCCATTCTCGGTCCCTCATCACATGCTGGGTTGTCCATCGGTACGCGGTCCGCTCGACACGCGTGTCTCACCTCATGCTACTGGCCACCGGACACCCCGCTCGGACGCATCCGCAGCCCCCGGAACGCCGATCGACGTGACGTCTCATCGCTTCGCGTCACCTCGTCAGCATGAATCTCCGACGCGCCCTCCCCGAGTGGCCCCAGGTGTCCCCAGACGCCTCCGAACCTGGCCATAATGGACGCGTGTCGTCGACCTCTACCGCGCTGCGTCCGCATGTGACGGTGCACCGCCCTGACCTGACCAAGGTGGGCGTCATCGTCTGGTTGTCGAGCGAGCTGATGTTCTTCGCCGGCCTCTTCGCCATCTACTTCACCCACCGGTCCGTGGCCGGACCCGAGGTGTGGGCAGAGAGCTCCGGCATGCTCAACATCCCGTTCTCGCTCGGCAACACCATCATCCTGGTGTCCTCATCGGTCACCTGCCAGCTGGGAGTCTGGGCGGCGGAACGCTTCCAGCCGACCCGCACGGGTTCGTTGCTGAACCTGCGCGGCTGGGGTATGACGGAGTGGTTCGCCCTCACCTACGTGCTGGGCGCCACCTTCATCGCCGGGCAGGTGTTCGAGTACGCCGAGCTCGCGCACGAAGGGCTGACCTTCACCAACTCGACCTACGGGTCGGTCTTCTACCTGGCGACCGGGTTCCACGGCCTCCACGTGGTTGGCGGCCTGATCGCGTTCTTGTTCGTGCTTGCGCGCTCGTTCTCCGCGCACAAGTTCGGGCACCGAGAGGCGACCCACGCGGTCGTCGTCTCCTACTACTGGCACTTCGTCGACGCCGTGTGGCTGCTGCTGTTCGGTGTCATCTACTTCCTGAGGTGATGGCGTGAGCAGCGCGCAGCACAGCGAACGCCGGAACAGCTCCGGGCGCACAACGAGAGGACGCAGCAGCGTGAAGGCGCGAACACGTGGCGGTCGGCGGGGTCGGTTCGCTCCGATGATGCTGCTGGCGCTGGCGCTCGTCCTGGTGGGTGGCGCTTACGCCGCCCTCGCGCCCACCTCGGCCCAGGCCGACGAGCTCGCCAACGCCGACCCCAGCAAGGGTGAGCAGCTCTTCCTCACCAACTGCGCTACCTGCCACGGTCCCGGGGCCGTGGGAGGTGACCTGGCGCCATCGTTGATCGGCGTGGGTGCGGCCTCGGTTCACTTCCAGGTGGTCACCGGCCGGATGCCCATGCAGGCCAACGCCCCGCAGGCCGAGGCCAAGCCTCCGCAGTTCACCGAGGAGCAGGCCCTCGACCTGGCTGCCTACATCGCCACTCTCGGCCCCGGTCCGTCGATTCCCAGCAGCGAGCAGGTCGACCCCACGCTCGGGAGCCCCTCGAACGGGATGCTCCTGTTCCGCACCAACTGCGCCATGTGCCACAACGCGGTCGGAGCCGGTGGCGCGCTGACCGAGGGCAAGTACGCGCCCTCGTTGATGGAGTCCACGCCCACCGTGATCTACGAGGCGATGCTCACCGGACCGCAGTCGATGCCCGGCTTCAACGACGCCACCCTCTCGCCCGAGGAGAAGCGCGACATCATCGCCTTCCTCGTCGAGCAGCGTGGTACCCAGCCCGGCGGCCTGTCGCTCGGGTCGCTCGGCCCGGTGTCAGAGGGTCTGTGGGTGTTCGTCGTCGGCCTCGGCGTGCTGATCGGCACCGCCGTCTGGATCGGATCGAGGTCCTCGTGAGCAGCAGCACCGACCAGCACGAGAAGTCGACAGAGGTCGGGGCGGTCGCCCCTGACGGGCAGCTGCCCGCCGCCTTCGAGAACCCCGGTCTCGCACCGCACCGGCACCGTCTCGGGGATTCCGACCCCAAGGCCGCCAAGCGCTCCGAGCGCCAGATCGTGGTCGTCTTCGTGATCTCGATCCTCGCCAGCATCGGCGGGGTCGTGGGCTACTTCGCGTTCCCGGTGGACGGGACCGACGTCCTCAACGTCCGACTCTCGACGCTCGTGATCGGCCTGGGTCTCGGCCTCGGGATGCTGGGAATCGGCCTCGCCGCCGTGCAGTGGGCGCGTGCCCTGATGAACGATGCGGAGAAGGTCGAGGACCGGCACCCGATGTCAGCCGGGCCCACGGTCCAGCAGCAGGCGTTCGAGATCCTGCGCGATGGTGGCCAGGACGCCAACATCGCACGACGGCCGGTGCTCAAGGGCGCGATCGGCGGCGCGCTCGCGCTCGCCCCGCTCACGTTCCTCGTGCCGCTGATCGGCAATCTCGGCGCGGACTGGGACATCGGCAAGTTCGCGCGCACCGCCTGGCGGCCCGTGCGTGGTGGCGACCCCGAACGCTTCTACCAGGGCCAGTACCGGTACCTCGCCCGCGACCCTCAGGACACGCGGATCCGCGCCGCCGACGTCACGAACAACAACCTCGTGCACGTCATCCCCCACGGCCTGCCCGAGGAGGAGCACTACCTCGAGGAGAAGGCCAAGGCGGTCGTGCTGCTCGTCCGTGTCGACCCAGCGTTGCTCAAGGAGTCGCCGGAGCGCGAGAGCTGGTCCTACGACGGCATCGTCGCCTACTCCAAGATCTGCACCCACGTGGGGTGCCCGGTGGCGCTGTACGAGCAGCAGACGCATCACCTGCTCTGCCCGTGCCACCAGTCCACCTTCGACATCACCGACGCCGCCAAGGTGGTGTTCGGTCCGGCGAAGCGGGCACTCCCCCAGCTCCCGATCGCCGTCGACGAGGAGGGCTACCTGTACGCCACCGCCGACTTCGACGAACCGGTCGGCCCGAGCTACTGGCAGCGTGAACGATGACCGATACCAGCACCTCCACCGCGTCCGCAGCGACCGCTGACCCGGTCGTCCCCAAGGCGGTCTCCGGCACGGTCGACTACCTCGACCAGCGCGTCGGCGCCGCCTCGATGATCAAGGGCCTCGCACGCAAGCTCTTCCCCGACCACTGGTCGTTCTTGCTCGGCGAGATCGCGCTGTACAGCTTCATCGTGCTGCTGCTGTCCGGCACGTTCCTCACGATGTTCTTCGTGCCGTCGATGGCCGAGGTGCACTACCCCGAGGACGCGCTGCCCGTCACGATGCAGGGCATCGAGATGTCCGAGGCGTTCGCCTCCACGTTGCACACCTCGTTCCACGTGCGCGGCGGTCTGCTGATGCGCCAGATCCACCACTGGGCCGCGCTCATGTTCGTGGGCTCGATGGTGGTCCACATGCTGCGGATCTTCTTCACCGGGGCGTTCCGCAAGCCGCGTGAGCTCAACTGGCTGGTCGGCTTCTCGATGCTGATCCTGAGCCTGGTGGCCGGCCTGACCGGATACTCGCTGCCCGACGATGTCCTCTCCGGCAACGGTCTGCGCATCACCGATGGCGTGGTCAAGTCGATCCCGATCATCGGCGCCTACCTCTCGTACATGATCTTCGGCGGCGAGTTCCCCGGTACCGATGTCATCCCGCGGATGTTCACGCTGCACATCCTGCTGATCCCTGCGCTGATCCTCGCGCTGGTGGCACTGCACCTGTTCCTGGTGTTCTGGCAGAAGCACACCCAGTACCCGGGTCCGGGCCGCACCGACAAGAACGTGGTCGGCTACCCGCTGATGCCGGTCTACATGGCCAAGGCCGGCGGCTTCTTCTTCATCGTGTTCGGCGTCCTCGCGCTCATGGGTGCGTTGCTGACGATCAACGCGGTGTGGAACTACGGTCCGTACGACCCGTCACTGGTGGCCGCAGGGGCACAGCCCGACTGGTACATGCTCTTCCTCGAGGGCTCGCTACGGCTGATGCCGGGGCAGACGGAGTACGTGATCCTGGGCTGGACGTTGTCGCTGAACGTCCTGATCCCGGCTGCGGTGCTGCCCGGCCTCCTGTTCACCTTCTTGGGCGCGTACCCGTTCATCGAGCGTGCTGTGACCAAGGACGTCGGCGAGCACCACGTGCTCGACAGGCCACGCAACGCGGCGACGCGGACCTCGCTGGGAGCCGCGTTCCTCAGTGTGTTCATCGTGCTCCTGATCGCCGGCGCCAACGACCTGGTCGCCACGCACTTCGGGCTCTCGCTCAACGCGATCACCTGGGTGCTCCGGGTCATGATCTTCGTGCTTCCGGTGGTCGTCTTCATCGTCACGAAGCGCATCTGCTTGGCACTGCAGCGCAAGGACCGCGAGGTGGTCCTGCACGGACACGAGACCGGGAATGTGCGCCGCACCGCCGACGGTCGCTTCTACGAGGTCCACAAGCCGCTCGACGAGTTCGAGCGCTGGACCAAGGTGGGGCACCATGTCTACCGCCCGCTGGAACTCGCTCCCCCCGAGGATGCCAACGGTGTGCGACGCCCTGGCGGCCACCTCGACGGGGTCCGCACGCGGCTGTCGCGGTTCTTCTACGAGGACCGTGTGGAGCCGGTGACCCCGGCCGAGCTCGCTGCGGCGCACAGCCACGGCGAGCACGACCAGTTGCCGCCGTCCGACCCGTCTCACGCCGGCGAGTTGACCAGCACCGGCGGAACATCTCACTGACCCACCTGGTTAGGGTGGATGAGGGGCGGTTCGGACTCCGGGCCGCCACCGCAACCGACCGTTGACGTGGAGGAACGTATGCCGCAGTACACCCTGCCCGACCTGCCGTATGACTACGCAGCCCTGGAGCCGCACATCAGCGGCAAGATCATGGAGCTGCACCACGACAAGCATCACCAGGCCTACGTGGACGGCGCCAACGCCGCTCTCGAGAAGCTCGAGGGTGCACGTGAGTCCGGTGACTTCGCCGCGATCAACCTGTTCGAGAAGAACCTCGCATTCCACCTCGGTGGTCACATCAACCACACCGTGTTCTGGAACAACCTCTCCCCCGAGGGTGGTGGCGAGCCGGAGGGCGAGCTGGGCGCCGCGATCACCGAGTTCTTCGGCGACTTCGGCAAGTTCCAGGCACAGTTCGCCGCGAACGCCAACGCCATCCAGGGCTCCGGCTGGTCGGTGCTCGGGTGGGACAGCGTGGGCCAGCGGCTCTCGATCTTCCAGTTGTTCGACCAGCAGGCGAACGTGCCCGTGAGTATCACGCCGGTGCTCATGCTCGACATGTGGGAGCACGCGTTCTACCTTGACTATCTCAACGTCAAGGCCGAGTACGTCAAGGCGTTCTGGAACATCGCCAACTGGCAGGACGTCGCCGCTCGTTTCGAGCGGGCGCGCAGCCAGACTCAGGGTCTGGTCTGATCCCGATCTGAACCGTACGACGGCGGGGCCCCCCCCCCCGCCCGGGGGGGGGGGGCCCGCCGTCGTACGGTTCAGCTCGGGATCAGACCAGACCCTGAGTCTGGCTGCGCGCCCGCTCGAATCGAGCGGCGACGTCCTGCCAGTTGGCGATGTTCCAGAACGCCTTGACGTACTCGGCCTTG